>NZ_CAXBAN010000347.1:0-2878 GCF_963973675.1 uncultured Planktosalinus sp.
GTCTCCAAAACCAGGTGTCGGGAGTTCGAGTCTCTCAACCCGTGCAATAAAAATTAATAATAACGAGAAAGAATGCTAAATTATATTCAGGAATCGTTCAGTGAACTTAAAAACCACGTTACGTGGACGTCTTGGTCAGAAGCTCAAAGATTGACAGTTTTGGTTGCTGTATTTTCAATAATCCTCTCGCTTGCAATTTGGGGAGTGGATACGGTTTTCAGCGAAATTATTGCTCAATATTTTATTTGGATTAAGTCCTAAAAAAAAGCTATTATGACGGAGACAAAGAGCACTAAAAAATGGTATGTTGTTCGCGCAGTTAGCGGACAAGAGAATAAGATAAAATCCTATATAGAAAGTGAAGTTACAAGACTAAGCCTTGAGGATTCTATCGATCAAATATTGGTGCCTACTGAAAAAGTTATTCAGATTAGAAACGGAAAAAAAATTAGTAAAGAAAGAGTTTATTTTCCGGGGTATATTATGGTGCAGGCTAACCTTGCCGGCGAAATTGCCCACATTATAAAGTCTGTTAATGGTGTCATTGGTTTTTTAGGTGAGACAAAAGGAGGTGATCCGGTTCCGTTAAGACAATCTGAAGTAAACAGAATGTTAGGAAAAGTTGATGAACTTACGGTTAATGATGAAAATATCAATATACCATTTACAATTGGTGAAACTGTAAAAGTTATCGATGGGCCTTTTAATGGTTTCAATGGAAACGTTGAAAAAATAAATGAAGAAAAACGCAAACTTGAAGTGATGGTAAAAATATTCGGAAGAAAGACACCACTCGAGTTAAGTTATATGCAAGTAGAAAAAGTTTAAAAAACTGTTACGCTATATATATCAGGTATGAGCTTATGCTTCCACAAAAGTGATTACCACAATTAAAAATTAAGAAATGGCAAAAGAAATTAGTAAAGTTGTAAAACTTCAAGTTAGAGGAGGTGCTGCAAACCCTTCTCCGCCGGTTGGTCCCGCATTGGGTGCTGCCGGGGTGAACATTATGGAGTTCTGCAAACAATTTAATGCTAGAACGCAAGATAAGCCTGGAAAAGTATTGCCGGTGGCAATTACTGTTTACAAAGACAAGTCATTTGACTTTGTTGTAAAAACACCTCCTGCTGCTGTTCAAGTTATGGAGGCCGCTAAGATCAAAAAAGGGTCTGGTGAACCACATATTAGAAAAGTAGCAACCATATCTTGGGATCAAATTAAAACAATTGCAGAAGACAAAATGCAAGACCTTAATGCTTTTACTATTGAATCAGCTATGAAAATGGTAGCCGGAACGGCAAGATCAATGGGTGTTAAAGTAAAAGGAAATGCACCTTTTTAACCTGATAATTACAAATAATAATGGCAAAAATAACAAAAAAGCAAAAAGAAGCTCAGGCAAAAGTAGATGTATCTAAAACATACACCCTTGCTGAAGCATCTGCTTTAGTAAAAGAGATTACAAATGTAAACTTTGATGCCTCTGTTGATTTAGCCGTGCGTTTAAATGTAGACCCACGAAAAGCAAATCAAATGGTTAGAGGTGTAGTTACCCTTCCTCACGGAACGGGTAAAGATGTAAAAGTACTTGCATTGGTAACTCCAGATAAAGAAGCCGAAGCAAAAGAAGCAGGAGCTGATTTTGTAGGCTTAGATGAGTACCTCGATAAAATTAAAGGAGGATGGACAGATGTTGATGTGATAGTAACCATGCCAAGTGTTATGGGAAAATTAGGTCCTTTAGGGCGCGTGTTGGGTCCCCGTGGCTTGATGCCAAACCCTAAAACAGGTACCGTAACTATGGACATCGCTAAAGCTGTTTCAGATATCAAATCCGGTAAAATTGACTTCAAAGTTGATAAGTACGGAATTGTTCATGCTTCAATAGGAAAATCTTCATTTGATGCAGAAAAATTATCTGGAAACGCAAAAGAATTATTAACAACATTGGTAAAGTTGAAGCCCTCTGTGACTAAAGGTATTTATATCAAAAGTATCTATTTGTCAAGCACAATGAGTCCCGGAGTTCAAATCGATGCTAAACGATTTACTGAGTAGTAAAGCACTTTAAATTATGACAAGAGAAGAAAAAGCAAAAGCGATAGAAGTTTTAACTACCCAGTTAGCAGAGAATTCAAATATCTATTTAACGGATATTTCAGGCCTTGATGCACTTTCTACAACAAACCTTAGACGTGCATGTTTTAAAGCCGGAATCAAACTAACGGTTGTTAAAAATACCTTGCTTGCAAAAGCAATGGAGAGTTCAGAAAGAGAGTTTGGTGATTTAAAAACCATACTTAAAGGCAATACTTCCTTAATGTTTTCTGAAACAGGAAATGCGCCTGCCAAAGTTATTAAAGAGTTTCGTAAAAAATCTGAAAAGCCCGTTTTAAAAGGTGCTTTTATTGAAGAAGCTGTTTACATTGGCGACAATTTATTGGATGACTTAGTAAGCATCAAGTCTCGTGATGAGATGATTGGTGAGGTTATTGGGTTACTTCAATCTCCCGCTAAAAATGTTGTTTCAGCACTTAAATCAGGTGGTGGAAAACTTGCAGGAATTATCAAAACACTATCCGAAAGAGAAGGGTAGTAAATTAAACAACGAATATTCAATTATTAAATATTAAAATTAAATTATTAAAACGATAGAAAATGGCAGATTTAAAAGATTTCGCAGAACAATTAGTTAACTTAACTGTAAAAGAAGTTAATGAGTTAGCTACTATTTTAAAAGACGAGTATGGTATCGAGCCTGCTGCTGCAGCTGTAGCAGTAGCTGCTGGTGGTGCCGCTGGTGGTGGAGAAGCCGCTGAAGAAAAGACTGAATTTGATGTAGTCCTTAAAGCAGCTGGAGCTTCAAAATTAGCAGTTG
>NZ_CAXBAN010000348.1:0-2860 GCF_963973675.1 uncultured Planktosalinus sp.
AAACAGAACCGTTACAACAGGTCCCACAAATATTTTTGAATTTCTTTATGGAAGAGGTCAACAACGTGAAATTGTGGGCTCAGGAAGTGGAGTCATCATCACACCTGACGGATACATCGTGACAAACAATCATGTGATTGACAACGCTTCTCAGATAGAAGTTGTTCTCAATGACAATAAATCATATGATGCCGAACTGGTGGGAACTGACCCAAAAACCGATATTGCTCTGTTAAAAATTAACTCTGATGATGAGTTACCCTATGTTGCATTTGCAGACTCTAATGCTATAAAAGTAGGTGAATGGGTATTGGCCGTTGGAAACCCGTTCAATCTTACGTCAACTGTTACTGCTGGTATAGTAAGTGCTAAAGCCAGAAATCTCAACGAATTTGACGGAAATCCACAGTCATTCATTCAAACTGACGCAGCTGTTAACCGTGGAAACAGTGGTGGCGCCTTGGTCAACACAAACGGAGAATTAGTTGGAATCAACACAGCCATTACTTCCCAAACAGGTGCTTTTATTGGTTACTCTTTTGCTGTTCCTTCAAACATTACAAAGAAAGTGGTTGAAGATATCCTGGAATATGGCAATGTCCAAAGAGCCATTTTGGGAATTCAAATTTTAAATTCAAACTCAAACGAAGCTCAGGAACTTGGTGTGAAAAATATACAAGGTGTGTATGTTGCTGATATTGAAAAAGGTAGTGGTGCTGATAAAAGTGGCATTAAAAAAGGAGACATCATCAAGCAAATTGACAACATACAAATCAGGAAATTCTCTGATCTTTCAGGATATCTGAGCTCCAAAAGACCTAATGACAAAGTAAATGTCATTGTAGAACGAAACGGAAATGAAAAAATAATTCCCGTAACACTGGCTAAGCTGGAGACCTATGAAATGGCGAGCTTAGGCCTTGAAGTAAAAAATTTGAACCCAAGTGAATTAAAAGAAATGGGGATAAACAATGGAGTAATTGTCACCAGACCTCTTTCAAGAGAAATGGCGCAATACAACCTTTCTGGAATTGTAATTACAAAGATTAATGACCAAAATGTAAAATCTATTGACGATGTTAGAGACATTATGGAAAGTAGAAGTCCAAATACCCCAATAAAAATTTCTTTCATTGATCAACAAGGTGAACCCAATAACTTTATTTTTAGATAATCACTTTAAAATCACACTTTAGCTACCTCTTTGAAAATCAAACTTCAAAGAGGTTTTTATTTTTATAAATATCCTTCATTATAAGATTTGAAATAACTAATTTTGCACGAAATTAAATTGATATCTAATCTTTAACAACATACGCTATGAGTTATCAAGAAGTTTATGAAAAAGAACTTTCTTTTCAGGCAGACCGCAGACGCGCTACTGTAGAATTTATTAAAATTATCAGCGATCTTTGGTATGACAAATCAATCGAATTGGTTTTATTCAGAAATCAATTGATTGATAAAAATGTAAGTGAAATTTTAAATCTGCACGAATATGCTGGAGAATTTGTACAAAAACCAATTTCAATTTTCGATTCTGTAGAAATAGCTCAGGCAATTAAAATGCTTGACCTCCCACCGGCAAAACTTGATATTGGTAAATTAACCTACGAATTTCACCTGGAAGACGACAAATACAGCGATGCGCTTGCTTTTGTTTCAGACAAGTTAAAAGATGCCTCCAAAGAAGAAAATAAAACACCAAAAGATGTGGTGCTATATGGTTTTGGCCGAATTGGAAGATTACTTGCACGAGAGCTAATGGCTCGTACCGGAAAAGGAAGTCAGCTCCGTCTAAGAGCTATCGTAACTCGTGGAAGTATCGATGAGACTGTTCTTGAAAAAAGAGCATCTTTACTTCAATATGATTCTGTTCATGGAGATTTCATGGGAACTGTTCAAACTGACGTAGAAAACAAGGCACTAATTATAAACGGCACCACCGTTCATATGATTTCTGCCAATGCTCCTGAAGAAATTGATTATACTCATTACGGTATCAAAGACGCATTGGTTATTGACAATACAGGTGCTTTTAGAGATGATAAAGAATTAGGACGTCATTTAAAATCAAATGGAGCTTCAAAAGTTTTATTAACCGCTCCAGGAAAAGGGGTTCCAAACATTGTCCACGGTGTAAACCAAAAAGAATACAACCCAGATCAAGTAGATATCTTTTCAGCAGCTTCATGTACAACAAATGCTATCACACCCATACTTAAAGTAATTGAAGATTCTTTTGGAATCGTTCAGGGTCATTTAGAAACAATACATGCATATACCAACGATCAAAACCTTGTTGACAATATGCATAAAAAGTATCGTAGAGGCCGTGCAGCTGCCCTCAATATGGTAATTACAGAAACTGGAGCCGGTAGTGCTGTAGCCAAAGCACTTCCGGTGTTAGCAGGCAAACTGACATCAAATGCAATTCGTGTTCCTGTTCCAAATGGTTCCTTAGTTGTTTTGAACCTAGAACTTAAAAACAATACCTCTATCGAAGGTGTTAATGCAGCAGTTAAAAGATATGCCCTTGAAGGTGACTTAGTAGAGCAAATTAAATACTCACTAAACAATGAATTGGTTTCAAGTGACATCGTTGGATCATCTGCTCCATCAATTTTTGACAGTAATGCTACAATTGTCAACACCGAAGGAAACAATGTGGTACTTTATGTTTGGTATGACAATGAATATGGATATAGTCACCAAGTAATTCGTTTGGCAAAATACATTGCTAAAGTAAGGCGCTTCACTTATTACTAGTAATTTCGTTTAGAATTTAAAAAAAACCACTTCATTAAATTTGAAGTGGTTTTTAGTTTAGAATAACTATACTAAATAATAACGCTAAATT
>NZ_CAXBAN010000349.1:0-2807 GCF_963973675.1 uncultured Planktosalinus sp.
TACCCTGCTCCTATAATTCCTGTCAAATCAAAAGTTTCTGCCTCCACAATACTATCAGGTAAGTTATCTTCTACCAGAAATCCAAATTGAGGCCCTCCTTGAATGTTCAATCCTTTAACTAAATAAAACTTCATCACTACCGGAAGGTTTACATAGTTCAAATCAACCTTGTCCAAATCAAACTCTGCTCCTTGCTGCGAGTACAACAATTCCGATTGGATGGCTATTCTATCTGAAAACTTTATTCCCATAAAAGCACCACCCAAAAAACCTGTTCTTTGCTCTGGTCCGGGCCCTTCTGTTAAGGTTGAAAAGTTTGCTCCAAATTTCACACCGAGTTCCAGACCCTGACTGTAAGAATTCAAACCAAAAGCAAGTGCGACTACCAATAAAATAATTCGTTTCATAATTAGATTGTTTTAATGTTTGTATTACAAATATAATAGCTTCAATAATGCTATTTATTAAACTTTCGCTAAAAAGTAAAACGATAAACAAAAGCAAATCTTATTTTTACACCACATTCTTAAATAAACAGTATCCAAAAAAACAAATCAAAATAACTTCAAAAAACTGAATTCCAGCCCCATGAAATGGCATCAAGCATTGAAAGACTATCAAAACTATTTACGCATTGAACGAGGCCTTTCTGAAAATTCAATCATTAATTATTCATTGGATCTCAAAAAACTTATTAAATGGCTGGAAGAAAATGAAATGCCTATTTCGCCAATAAAAATTGAAGAAAAAGAGGTTCAGGAGTTTATTTATCAGTTGGCAAAAAAAATGAATCCCCGTTCACAAAGCAGGATTATTTCCGGGTTAAAAGGCTTTTTTAATTACCTTATTTTTGAAGATTACAGAACAACAAATCCTTTAGAGCTTATAGAATCACCCAAAACAGGACGAAAACTTCCGGATACACTTTCTAAAGAAGAAATAAATTTACTTATAGAAAGCATTGATTTAAGTTTACCACAGGGTGAAAGAAACCGCGCAATACTTGAAACGCTTTACGGTTGCGGTTTGCGGGTTTCTGAGCTCACCGGGTTAAAAATATCAAACTTATACTTTGATGAGGGTTTTATTCAGGTAACAGGAAAAGGAAATAAACAACGTTTTGTTCCTATAGCCCCTATTACAATAAAGTATATCACTATTTACTTATCAGAAATACGTGTGCATCAGGAAATCGAAAAGGAATTTAAAGACATCGTTTTTTTAAACCGAAGAGGAAAAAAACTCACACGAGCTATGATTTTTACAATCATAAAACAGCTGGCAGAAAAAGCAGGTTTAAGAAAAACCATCAGTCCACATACCTTCAGACATTCTTTTGCAACTCACTTGTTGGAAAATGGAGCCGATTTAAGAGCTATACAGCAAATGCTTGGACACGAAAGCATTACTACAACTGAAATTTACATGCATGTTGACCGCCGTCACTTGAGTGAAGTTTTACTAAAATATCACCCCAGAAAGTAAATTTATCAGCTTAGATTACCTTGAATAGTTTGGTGATTCTTTTGTAATATACACGTCATGAGGGTGGCTCTCATTGATCCCGGAAGCTGTAATTCTTACAAACTTTCCGGTTTTTTTAAGTGTGGCAATGTCTTTTGCTCCGCAATAACCCATTCCCGCTCTAAGTCCGCCAATAAACTGTGTCATACTTTCTGCTAGTTCTCCTTTATAAGGAACCCGACCAACAATACCTTCTGGCACTAACTTTTTAATATCGTCTTCAACATCTTGAAAATACCTGTCTTTAGAGCCGTGTTGCATGGCTTCAACTGAACCCATTCCGCGATAGGATTTGAACTTTCTTCCTTCGTATATAATTGTTTCACCGGGACTTTCTTTTGTACCGGCGAGGAGTGAACCTAACATAACTGTGTCAGCACCTGCCGCAATTGCTTTGGGAATATCACCGGTATAGCGAATTCCACCATCGGCTATTACCGGCACACCGGTTCCCTTAAGGGCTGCCGCTACTTCAAGGACTGCTGAGAATTGAGGAGCTCCTACTCCTGCAACTACTCGGGTGGTACAAATAGAGCCAGGCCCAATTCCTACTTTTACAGCATCCGCTCCTGCTTTTGCCAAATATTTTGCTGCATCTGCTGTAGCAATATTTCCTACTACCACATCAAGGGCTGGATAGGCTTTTTTAACTTTTTTCAATACATCTACCACTCCTTTTGTATGTCCGTGAGCTGTATCAATTATCACTGCATCCACACCGGCCACTACCAATGCTGCAGTGCGATCTAAAGCATCAGAAGTAACTCCAAGAGCGGCTGCAACTCTGAGTCTTCCAAACTGATCTTTGTTTGCTATGGGCTTTTGAGAGAGTTTTGTGATATCCCTGAAAGTAATCAAACCAACAAGAGTATTGTCGTCTTTTACAACTGGAAGCTTTTCAATTTTATGTTTTTGTAGAATAATTTCTGCTTGTTCCAGGGAAGTACCTTCAGAAACTGTAATCAATTGTTTTGAAGTCATTACTTCACTGATAGAACGCTTGTTATTTTTTTCAAAACGCAAATCCCTATTGGTCACAATTCCAATAAGTTTCCCTTGTTCATCTGTTATAGGAATTCCTCCTATACTGTATTCGCGCATTGCATTTTTGGCATCTGCAACCACTGCTGTTACTGGAAGGGTTACAGGGTCTAAAATCATTCCGCTTTCCGCCCGTTTTACTTTTCTTACTTCAGCGGCTTGCTGCTCGATGGTCATATTTTTGTGAAGTACACCAATACCACCTTCTCTAGCAATCGCAATTGCCATTGCACTTTCAGTTA
>NZ_CAXBAN010000350.1:0-2787 GCF_963973675.1 uncultured Planktosalinus sp.
GGTAATGGCTGCGCAGGGTTATATTGTGGTAGCCCCCAATCGTCGAGGGATGCCCGGTCATGGCGTGCAATGGAATGAAGAAATAAGCAAAGACTGGGGTGGTCAAGCCATGGACGATTACCTTTCGGCCATCGATGCAATGTGTAAAGAACCCTATGTTGACGAAACAAGAGTGGGAGCAGTAGGTGCCAGTTTTGGTGGCTATTCAGCCTTTTACCTTGCCGGAATACACAACAACCGCTTTAAGACATTTATTTCTCACGCCGGGGTTTTCAACTTAGAAAGTATGTATGGCACTACTGAAGAATTGTTCTTTGTCAACTGGGACATCGGTGGTCCCTATTGGGATGAAGATAACAAAGCAGCCCAAAAATCTTATGCAGCGTTTAACCCCATTACCAATGTAGACCGGTGGAACACACCTATGTTGATTATTCAGGGTGCTAAAGACTATCGTGTCCCGGTGGGTCAAAGTCAGGAAGCCTTTCAGGTGCTGCAGCAAAAAGGCATCAAAAGCAGGTTTGTGCTCTTCCCGGAAGAAAACCACTGGATCCTCACTCCTCAAAACGGGATGGTTTGGCAGCGGGAGTTTTTTAGATGGTTACGGGAAACGCTATAGAAAGTTATGGACTCCATATTAACCCAATTTTTTCTACCCCTTGCCCTTTTTATCATTATGCTTGGAATGGGCTTGACCCTAAAACCAAGTGACTTCCGGAATGTGATTTTATTTCCCAAGTCGGTGGGCGTGGGGCTGGTGTTGAAATTGCTTTTTATCCCGGCATTGACATTTGTTTTGTTGTATTTAATTCCTTTGCAGCCTGAGCTGGCGGTTGGTTTTGTTTTACTGGCTGCATGCCCTGGTGGGGCAACTACAAATCTTATCACGCACTTAGCCAAAGGCGATGTGGCACTTTCCATTACTTTAACTGCCATTGCAAGTGTCATTACCGTGTTTACGATACCCATTTTAGTTGATTTAGGGATGTTGCAGTTTATGGGAGAAAGTCAGGTGATCGAACTTCCGTTTTTTAAAACCATTGGTCAAATACTCTTGATTACTATTGTTCCGGTATGCGTTGGGATGTTTATTCACAGCAAATATCCCAAGCTTTCGCATAAAGCAGAGCGCCCGGTAAAAATCCTTTCGGCTGTTTTTTTAGTATTGATTATTGCTGCCGTGCTTATCAAAGAACGGGCAAACCTTGTCGAATTTTTCATCAAGGCAGGTCCGTTGTCCTTATTGCTCAACCTTTTGGGGATGTTATCGGGCTACTACATAACCAAAGTCATCACCAAAAACAAGGCGCAGGCTATTGCTGTGGGTGTTGAGGTGGGTATTGTCAATGGCACATTGGGCATTGCCATTGCGGCCGGAATTTTAGAAAACTCTGTGATGACAATTCCGTCCGCTATTTACAGTATCATTATGTTTCCTGCGGTCTTGCTGATGATTTATATTGGGACCAGAAAACCAAAAGCCGTTTAGTGATTTACAACTACGGTTTCAGCACGCAAAAGCTGTTTGACTTCCTCAAGGGAAGTAAACAATTGTTCCAGTGATTCAATCACAAAATAATCTTCCTGCATCACATCTGTCCTGAACGGTTTATTAAAAATGGTTTGAATGTCAAAGGGAAAAAAGTTGGCTTCCTGATTGTAAATTTGATTGGTTTCGCCAAAAGAGGAAATAACGCCGGCACCATAGGATTTTAAGACACCGTTTTCTTTAATCACCCCAAATTCAATCGTAAACCAGTATAGGCGTTGCAACTGTGCCAGCTTTTCTGTATTGTGAATGATTGCTTTGCCTAGTTTTCCAAATTCATACACAAACTCTGAAAATACAGGGTTTGCTAATAATGGAATGTGCCCAAAGGTATCGTGAAACATATCAGGTTCCTCAAGATAATCCAGATTTTTCAAGCTGCGTAGCCAGGTGGATGAACAAAAACGCTTTTGCGAAAGCAACTCAAAAAACTCCTCCACAGGAATCAAGCCCGGAACCACTTCTATGTTCCAGCCTGTTTGGGTTTCAAACCAATGGTTCATTTTTTTAAATTCCGGGATGTCGTTTCCGTGTAAAACGGGCTGCATCAGGTTTAATGCTGCCAGATAATCTTTGGAACCTTTTACTTTTAGATTTTCAATTTGGCGATCAAAAAGCAGCTTCCATACTTTAAAGTCTTCTGTGGTGTAATTTTTCATGTTTTGTTTCATAGTAGTTCATTTTCAGGCATAAAAAAATCCCGATTCGAAAGAACCGGGATTTTGGGTTAACGTATTTATTTTTTAACAATACATTACTGTCCGATTCTCTTGCTAAGAATTGGATAGTAATAATAAGTATTGTTTAGGTGTTTCATGGCGTTTGTAAAAGTCAAATCTAATAAAAAAATGTCATTGCAGGTAAAAAAAGTAAATTAAAATTACAAAACCCTTCGGGCCTCCACAAAGGCTTTGTTCCAGTAAGTTTCATCCAGTGACGAAATGATAACACCCTGGGATGTGGAAGCGTGTATAAACAATACCTTTCCGGGAAATACATCTACAACAAGGCCTACATGGTTAATCACATTGCGGTTTCGGTTGGTTTTAAAAAAGACCAGATCACCTTTGGTTATTTCCTGAAATGCTATTTTTTTTCCCTCACGGGCAATGTCTCTTGATATTCGGGGTAAAAATATGTCTACTTCTTTAAACGAGTTAAACACCAAACCGGAACAGTCGATTCCTTTATGGGTCAAGCCGCCATATTTATAGGGTGTGCCATAATAGGTACGGGCC
>NZ_CAXBAN010000351.1:0-2787 GCF_963973675.1 uncultured Planktosalinus sp.
CTTTCTGAACCATTAGTTCCAATAATAAAGTTAACATTATCACTAGTTCCAATAAAGTTTTCTCCGGCTGCAGTTCCGGGATTCGTGCCTGCGTTTCCGGTCAAAGCCCAGGCTGTTGAATCTCCTGATCCCATACGCTCCCAGGTAGTACCATTCCAGTAATAAAAACCGGGGGTGACGTCGTTTATGGTGGCTGTATTAAAGACCATTAAGCCAATCTCAGGGGTTGGGGCTGATATTGGTGATTGATCAGAAGTTTCAGTAAGCGCAACTCTGGGTATGAGAATCCCGTTGTCACTGCTTTGAATATCAAGCATTGCCTTTGGATCTGTAGTGCCAATTCCCACTTGCGACCACATCATTGTGGAAATGCAAATAGAAAAAAGAACACTTAGGGTAATTTTTTTGAACATTGTTTTATAAGCTTTTTAACATTAGGGAGGTGTAAAGTAACTATAAATTTAATGTTAAGACTAGGAAGGACTTAAGATTTCGTTAAAGCAATAAATACTATCGATAAAATGCCTAAAAACTACTATTATTAAAAGAAAACTGTAAGAAAAGGAAAAGCCTCAAATTCAAAATTGAATCTGAGGCTTTAAATCAAAATAACTATGGGAAGTTGACCTTATTTTCTACCTGTTGGCTGTGGCTCAACCAGTGTAATTTCTTTCTCATCTTTTAAACGATGTTCAATACCATCAGTTTCCTGAATTTTAAGGGGAGCATCAGGAAAACGTAAAGACTGATAAACTGTGCGCTCACCATTTCTCATTTCATCTGCCCTGTTAGCAACAATGTGCCACGAAAAAGAAACATTTGAGTTTCCGTTTTGAAGTTCTTTTACAGTAAAACCTTGAGCAGATTTATTGGTAACATAAACCCCGTTACAATCTCCTTCTAATTGGATAAAAACTTTCAGGGGCTTTTCATCTGAAACATGAATATTTCTCGAAAAAATAGGGTCAATTTGAATTTGGGCAACTCCGTTCACTAATTGCCCGGTACCGTAATCTTCAAAGAGAACTTCGGGGGCTTCAGGAGCAAACATGGTTTTCTTTTCATTGGCTTGCAATCCATCAACGATAGTTGAAACGGTTCCGGTGCCAATAATTTTATAGTTTGAACTACCTCTTCTGGCTCCCACATAGGCATAAGTTGAATTTGAGGTTGAACCACCGCTGTAAAAATAACCTCCATAGTAGGTGTGTTCGGTTCCTTCACTTGGAATGGATACATTTCGTTGGTAACCGGCGAGCCTTGCAACCGGATCTTGGGCATCAGCACTAATAGCATCACCGGTGTAATTTGTTCTAAATTGAGCTGCTTCTCTGGTACCTGAAGTTTTTTCAGTTAAAACATACAAGCCTAAATCAGTTGCATTGGTGTTGATCCCAACGGTACCTATTCCACCGGGCGAAATGGATGAACCACTTCCGGCCATAGCCCTGACTCCAATATTACCGTTTGAACCACCACTGTTTAAAGCCACCCCAATCATACCTGTTGACAGGTTTGTGCCTGTTGCTAGTCCAATTGAAGCTCCAACAAGTCCTGCTGTACTTGTGTAAGGGGTTATTCCATATACTCCATGATAATTTGTGGAAGCCCCACGAACACCAGAATTATTTTCGGCATCACCAAAAACGGCAATTCCTGATCCTGCACCCGGACTACCGCCTGTTGCAATTGATAAAATTCCTATATCGTTGGAACCCCTATCAACTGTCAACCCTACATTGTTATAAGTATTGTGGTTAATCCCTACATTTCCACCTGAGGCTATGCGCATTCTTTCTGAATCGTTAGTTCTGAAACGTACATCCTGTGCATCGGTTGTTCCTAAAAAATTTACGGAGGCATTGGTGCCTGCATTTCCAAGTAGAGACCAGTCTCTACCTCCGGTTCCATCCATGGCTATCCACTCTGAACCATTCCAGTAATAAAATCCGGGAGAAACGTTGTTGGGTGCAGTTCCTGATGTATTGGTGTTGTAAACCAGCAAACCTGTTGCAGGGCTTGTGATTGGAGCAGCAACACTTCTGCTGGTCAGAACTACACGATTTACCAGAAACCCTCTGTTATCATGAACCAACTCAAGTGATGAGCTGGTGTTAGGAGCATTAGTACCCAATCCTACGTTGTCTGTAACCCCATTCACGAAAAAGGTATTAGCTTCGTTGTCGGTTTCAACCCTAAAATGCATTACATCCGAAGTAGGGTTGATACTAAACTCTCTGATGGCACTGTTGGCATTTACATTAAAAAAGTCGGTGGCATCTACAGAAAGAGTCATTTGCCTACTTCCGGCACGCCAGAAACCCATACTGTCATCATCCTCCCAAGAATAAAACGGACGGGCACGGCTTCCGTCTGATAGTGCATAGACTTGATTTTGATTGCCCGGAACCTTGAAACGGGGCGTGTTATTGGTTCTAAACTCAATGTCTCGATTATTTAAAGTACCCAAAAAATGAGTTCCGTTAACAATATCATTATTTCCATCAACTTTCCAGTCGATACTTTCGCCCTGAATGCGAACCCATTGAGACCCATTCCAGTAATAAAACCCTTCAGATACAGAATATATACCAGACCCTGCAGTATTTGTATTGAACACCAGTAAACCATAAGATGGTGAAGGTGTAATCGTTGTGTTGTCGTTAGTACCTGATAGTGAAACCCGGGGAATTAAAATTCCTTTATTTGAGCTTTCAATGTCAAGCATAGATCCTGAAGCAGGATTTGTAGTTCCAATACCCACCTGGGCATTTAATACAGAAGTAG
>NZ_CAXBAN010000352.1:0-2780 GCF_963973675.1 uncultured Planktosalinus sp.
TTAGGCAATAAAAAAATACAACTTGTGGACGGAGAGTATTTTAGTTGGTATGGTTCAAGACTGATTAAATCCTTTGATTACTTTAAAAAGTTACAATCAAGCTTGTGATTACTTTTTTAATCCTGCAAAGCAAAAACACGTCTTAAAACATCAGAAGTTCTTGATGAAAAATTAGTTCTGATTTCTTTCTCCTCAACTGCAATCATTGTATAAACTCCTTTTAATGCTTCCTGTGTAACATAATCTGCTAAATCAGGATTGACATTGTTGGTTAATGGAATTGCGTTGTACTGTGATATAATGTTGCTCCAAATTTGTGTAGCACCTACTTTGTCCAGCGAGTTGGAAATTACAGGGTTGAATCTGCTGTAAAGTTCATTGGTTGTTTTATTAGTGAGGTATTGAGTTGCAGCATCGTCAGGACCCATTAAAATTGTTCGTGCATCATTAAAAGTAATTTGACTTACAGCATTTACAAATATAGGAGTCGCTTCTTTTACGGCATCCTCAGCGGCTCTGTTTAAGACTTTCAATCCTTCATCAGCTAAATTTCCCATACCAATATCTCTTAGTGTTTTATCCACTTTTTGTAATTCTTGCGGGAGCATAATTTTTACTAACTCATTTCTGAAAAACCCATCAGTTTGTGTGAGTTTTGAAACCTGCTTATCAATCCCTTTATCCAAAGCCTGACGCAAACCCGAAGCTATATCGGCATTTGTAATTCCATTTCCGTCTTGTGGTAATGTATTGACTACTTGTTGAAGCTCAGCACAGGAAAAAAGACTAAGCGAGAAGAGTAAAATAAATGATTTTCTCATAATTATAAAATAATGGTAAATATAAAAAAAGCATCCCGGTTGTTGCCGGGATGCTTTAAAAAAGTAAAATAATTAGATTATTTTAAAACTTTCACTGTTTGTGTACTAGCTCCAATAGTTACTTCTACAAAGTAAACTCCAGAGTTGTAAGAACTCATGTCAATAGACTTAGAGTTTTGAACTGATTGTAAAAGTTTTCCAGTTACATCATAAACTGAAACATTGTTTACAGCTTCATTTGATTTGATGTTTAATTGATCAACAACCGGGTTTGGATAAACTGTGAATGCAGCGTTTTCAAACTCGTTAGTTGAAAGTACACCTTCAACAAATCTAAAGTTGTCAATAAAATAACTGTTGTCAGCGTCAATAGAATAATAGTTAACTGAACCTAATGAGTTTGCAGGAACTCCACCAGTACCTTGGTAAGGTTCTCCGTCAAGAAGAGCAACTCCGTCAATCCATACACTATGAGTCATAGCATCTAAATCAATTTCATGCTTAACTTCAAACCACTGATCAGGTGTGTAAGGAGCAGTATTACCACTATCGTCATGAGTGATTACTCCAGCAGAACCACCACTTGCAGTTGCTCCAACAAAAAATTGTCCATTCCATTGAGTTCCGGCAATTTCATTGTCTTGAATATTCCAGAAACCAGTTGCCCCAGAATACACAAGCATATCAAATCTAACAGTCCAAGTTCCTGAAGCTTGATTTCCTAGAAGGAAAATTACATCATCTGTTAGGTTGTTCCCTACATACATAGATAATGGTTCAGATTGTGATTCATCAATTACAACATTACAATCTGTAACTCCTGCAGCCGGCCAAATTTCAATAAATGGAGACTGTGGACTCACTGGACCGATACTCATATCGTCAAAGTTAATGTCATACTGTGCGTTTGCACCAAATGCAATTAAAGCAATTGCTAAAGCGTAAATTTTCTTCATAATAGTTTGTTTTTAAGTTTAATTAATTATTCGATTAGCTAAAGTAATAAGACATATCGATAATTAAAAGCTTTTTAACAAGAAATTTATTTAGATTTCTCATTTCAAATGGCATTTTTTACCTTGAGTATTCTATGTTTTTGTAAATTGCAGCTCTAAAAAATGAATTCACACTTTATGGAAAACCAAACTCCTTATAAACCTAAAAATAAAGTAAGAATAGTTACTGCTGCTTCACTTTTTGATGGTCATGATGCGGCTATCAATATTATGCGACGCATTATCCAGTCAACCGGTGTTGAAGTTATTCACCTCGGTCACGACCGAAGTGTGGAAGAAGTTGTCAACACAGCCATTCAGGAAGATGCCAATGCGATTGCTATAACCTCCTATCAAGGTGGACATAATGAGTACTTTAAATACATGTATGATTTGCTTCAGGAAAAAGGAGCCGGTCATATTAAGGTTTTTGGAGGTGGTGGTGGGGTAATCCTTCCCGAAGAAATCAAAGAGTTGATGGATTATGGTATCACACGTATTTATTCACCGGATGACGGACGTGAACTCGGGCTTCAGGGAATGATCAATGATTTGGTGAAACAATCAGATTTTCCGGTGGGTAACAAGCTAGAAGATGAGTTTGATCAATTAGAGTCTAAAAACCCAACAGCGATTGCCCGGATCATTTCATCAGCAGAAAATTTTCCTGAAGTTGCAAAACCTGTTCTGGAAAAAATTCATCAAAAAAATAAAAACTCCAAAACCCCGGTATTGGGTATTACAGGAACCGGTGGTGCCGGAAAATCATCACTGGTTGATGAATTGGTTAGACGTTTTTTAATAGATTTTCCTGAAAAAACTATAGGAATCATTTCTGTAGATCCTTCCAAAAGAAAAACCGGTGGTGCACTCTTGGGAGACCGTATCCGAATGAATGCTATTAACAACTCACGCGTTTATATGCGTTCTTTGGCTACGCGTCAGTCTAATCTGGCATTGTCAA
>NZ_CAXBAN010000353.1:0-2778 GCF_963973675.1 uncultured Planktosalinus sp.
TATACCTTGTAAACCTTCCGATAGAGGAATGGATGTTCTTTGTGTGTATCCCTTATGCCTGTATTTTTACACATTATGCCCTATTGCATTATTTTCCAAATTGGAAACTCTCAGAAAATTTAACTTCTGCAATTACATTTATACTCATTGCATTGTTTTTTCTTTTGATTGTGCTGTTTTATGATAGATGGTATCCGGTAATTAATTTTGGTTATGCTATGCTAGTGCTTTTATTGGTATACCATTATCGAAAGGATTTATTACAACAGTTTTACCTTACCTTTCTGGTAATGCTCATTCCTTTTTTTATTGTAAACGGTATTCTTACCGGAAGTTTTATTGAAGAGCAGGTCGTGTGGTATGACAATACCCAAAATATGGGTATCAGAATGGTTACAATTCCTTTGGAAGATAGTGTTTATGCTATGACGATGATTTTAACACCAATGGTCTTGACTGAGTATTTTGAAAAGAGGTTTTCGTGAAAACTACTTTTTAATAAACCTAATTTTTTCCTTACTTGTTGGATAAATAAACTCAACTATATATATACCGCTGGTTAAAAAGGAAACATCGATTTCTGTTTTATCAATCTCCCATTTTTTTTCTAAAACTACCTGACCGGTCTTGTTATAAATAATTAAATAATCTGGTAATTGGTTTGTTTTAATTTTCAAAGTATCATTTGCGGGGTTGGGATACATTACAAAATTGTCAAGTAAATAATCAAAAGTAGATAGAACGTTGTTTTCAAACCATATTATGGTCTGGTCTTGTTGTAATGCAGTAACCGGGTCTAATTTCCCATTATTATTAATATCACCCGCTACTATACTTATTGCAAATGGAACGCTATCACTAATCAATTGAGGTTCATTAAAATTACCCAACCCATCCATATTTTCATACCACCGCATAAAGCCGGGAGACAAGGTAAATAAGTCAATATCACCATCACTATCAATATCTGCAGGGTAAATGCCTGTAATGAGGTGTTCCAATTCAATAAAACGTTCTGAACCAAAAGTACCTTGACCATCCAAATTTTCCCACCAAGCAAATATGTGGTTCTCTCCGGAACTACTGCCAACTAAATCCAAATCGCCATCATCATCAATATCAATTAAATGCATATTTAAAACCGCAATTCCTTCAGAACCTATTTCTTCTGGCTCACTAAAATTACCTTCTCCATCCATATTTTCAAACCAAGCCATAATTTGAAAATTTGGTGTCCCTGAAACAATATCCAAATTTCCATTACCATTAATATCCCCCACAGCAATCCCAAAACCATTTGAAAAATTTGTAATCACCACATTACCAGTAGAAAAACTGCCATTGCCCAGATTGCGATACCAAGTAATACTACGGTCACTGGCTGCACTCGCAGATACTATAATATCAAGGTAATCATCGCCGTCAATATCTCCCAAAACTATACCATGTGATATGGTACTTGGGCTTTCTGTAATTACTTGTGGGAACGCAAAAGTGCCATTGCCATCCAGATGTTCTATCCATCTTAAATTGGGTGGTGTTGAAGTTGAAGTTTGTACAGAAACAACCACATCTTTATATCCATTGCCTGTAAGGTCACCGACAGCAAGTCCTGTTAAATTTTGTAAGTTTTGAGCAATCAAGAGGGGCGTGCTGAAGTTACCCACCCCATCATTTTTATACCAAAAAACTGCATTTTGACCTCTTTCAGTAACTATTATATCAACAAATCCATCATTATCGATATCTTCACCAACAACCAAAGTTGGAACTGATGCCTCATTAAAAACTAAATGTTCCTGCCATTGACTTATTACTTGAAAAGGAAGTAAGAATAATATACAAAAACTTAAATATAAAAACTTCATTACTCGATCTCCTTATATATCACATTTTCTTGAACTGCTCCATCCTCATAATTTTTATCTATTCTATACAAACCTGGGTCAAGTTGTTGAATCAGGTTTGGGTTGTTTATAGCTGTGGAGTCCTGTGAGGTAATCGTGACGTTTGCATTAAACACACCGTCATTAAATTTAGTGATACTGCCACCAATAGGTGCCCGATTCCAGTTATCATAACATTTTCTAGTGTTTTGACCATAGCTATCGGGTAAAGGAGGGTTAAATAAAATTTGAATGGCAGAATGATTGGGATGTGTTATGCTGCTGAAGTCTGTTTCATCTGCTTCTATCATTAACAAGGTATTATAACCCATAGTAAATGAAGTATCCTCATATGGGGTGGGTTCACCATCTGGACAATCACATTGACATTCTCTAAACCTATATCGAAAACCGGGTTGAAAGAGTGGAGGATGGTTAATGCCTACAGGTCCAGATATATAATATTCACCCCTGTAGGGCTCATACAGTGAAGCTACTGTATTTTGTAAAGGTTCAAATTTTGTGGTATTTGAAAGGACTTTATACCGCATTGCTAGAAATTGCTCATCAAAAAAATTGGGGTATTGTAACATACATGGTGAACAATCACTCATAATGTTACTAACATCTTGGGGAAAAGGATTGTAAGGAACGTCATTACTGTCAGTTTGAGAACCATCATTAGTATAAATACAAGTTTGCAAATTCACAAAAGGAAAAGTTGAAGGATTGTTTGGGTCTCTATATGAATTGATAGCCGCAGTCTCTACAATTTTATCTCCTGCCCAACTAGCATTAAAATCTGCATGTAGTGGATCCCGAGGTACATTTTCATTTCCTGAACGTGTATGGCCTAAACCTAAAAGATGAGCTATTTCATGAGGATTTACAA
>NZ_CAXBAN010000354.1:0-2750 GCF_963973675.1 uncultured Planktosalinus sp.
CTTAATTAACTCATATGCAAATTCTTACACAGTGCATTTCATCGAATAAATTTGCAGATTAACTTATTAAATTTGTATCTTCGTTATCAGTTTAAGATTTAACCCAAATTAATCTACTTATGAAAGCACTAACCGCACTCTTTGTCTTATGCTTATTCTTCACTACGACTGCTCAAATTTCAACAACAGAAAGGCAAGCACTTGAAGACTTTTTCCATAGTACAAATGGACCTGAATGGAATACCGAATGGGATTTAACCAAACCGGTTGACACTTGGTATGGTGTTCAAATAAAAAACAATACGGTAACAGGTTTGGAGTTAGGTTTCAATAATCTGCAAGGAGAAATACCTGCATCAATTAAAAATTTGGAAAATCTGGAATCTATAAAACTTTTTTTTAACCAGATTGGTGGAGAATTACCAAACGAAATTGGCTTACTTAAAAACCTAAAAGTACTAGATTTAAACAGTAATTTAATTTCCGGAAACATTCCGGCTTCAGTTTTTGAACTAGACCAACTTGAAACCCTTTTATTAAGTAGTAATAATTTTACAGGTGTAGTTTCGTCTGACATAGCACAACTTAAAAATTTAAAGAATTTAGTGCTTTTTGACAATCATTTTTTTGGTGATTTCCCGTTAGCAATTTCCAATTTAAATAACCTTGAGGAACTGGTGCTTGCTGAAAACAACTTCAACTCAGAAAGCCTTAAAACATCTTTGGCTGCTTTAACAAAACAAGGAACTAAAATAGACTTTGATGAATTCAATAAAGGAGTTCAAAATACAGAGTTTGCTATTCTTGAAATTGAAGATGAAGAAAATGATTAATTAAGCTTTACAAATAAATAAAAAAAGCGTTGTTCACTTGAACAACGCTTTTTTTATTTAAAGCTTTTAGAAAACTTATTTAACTTCCTCAAAATCTACGTCTTCTACATCACTGCTTTCTGACGATTCGTTTGAAGATGCCTTTTCATCACCACCTGGCGCGGAACCTCCTTGTTGTGCTTCTGCTTGGGCTTTATACATTTCCTCTGAAGCTGTTTTCCAGGCTTCATTGATTTTATCTAAAGCCGGTTGAATGATTGCTACATCTTTGGTTTCAAAAGCTTTTTTCAACTCCTCCAGTGCTTCTTCAATTGGTTTTTTCTTATCGTCTGATAATTTATCCCCAAACTCTTTCAGCTGGCTTTCTGTTTGAAAAATCATTGCATCAGCCTCATTTAACTTGTCTGCTTTTTCTTTAGCAGCTTTATCATTCTCAGCATTGGCTTCAGCATCTGCTTTCATTTTTTGAATTTCTTCTTCGGTTAAACCTGAAGAAGCTTCAATTCTAATGTCCTGTGACTTGTTGGTAGCTTTATCAGTTGCACTCACTTTGATGATACCATTGGCATCAATATCAAAGGTTACTTCAATCTGTGGTGTTCCTCTTCTAGCCGGTGGTATTCCGTCAAGGTGAAAACGACCAATCGTTTTGTTATCTGTTGCCATAGGGCGCTCTCCTTGCAAGACGTGAATTTCAACACTGGGTTGATTGTCTGCAGCGGTTGAAAACACTTGAGATTTCTTAGTTGGAATAGTTGTATTGGCCTCAATTAATTTGGTCATTACACTACCCATAGTTTCAATACCTAAAGAAAGAGGTGTTACATCAAGTAACAATACATCTTTTACGTCACCAGTCAATACACCACCTTGAATTGCAGCTCCTACAGCAACAACTTCATCAGGATTTACTCCTTTACTGGGTGCTTTTCCAAAAAACTTCTCAACAGCTTCCTGAACAGCAGGAATACGGGTTGAACCACCAACCAAAATAATTTCATCAATATCGCTTTTAGATAGTCCGGCTGCTTTCAAAGCCTTTTCACAAGGAGCTATGGTTTTTTTAACCAAATCAGCAATCAATTGCTCAAACTTTGATCTTGACAATGAACGCACAAGGTGTTTTGGTCCACTTGCAGTTGCTGTTACATAAGGTAAGTTAATTTCAGTTTGTGTTGAAGATGACAATTCAATCTTCGCTTTCTCGGCAGCTTCTTTTAAACGCTGCAGTGCCATTGGGTCTTTCCTAAGATCCATGTCTTCCTCTGCCTTGAACTCTTCTGCAAGCCAGTTGATAATTTTTTGATCTACATCATCACCACCTAAGTGTGTATCACCATCTGTTGAAAGTACTTCAAAAACGCCGTCACCCAGTTCTAGAATAGAGACGTCGTGTGTACCTCCACCAAAGTCAAATACGACAATTTTTTGATCTTTTCCTTTTTTGTCTAACCCATATGCCAAAGCTGCTGCTGTAGGCTCATTGATTATACGTCTCACTTTCAATCCTGCTATTTCACCGGCTTCTTTGGTAGCCTGGCGCTGAGAGTCATTAAAATAAGCAGGAACTGTAATGACCGCTTCTGAAACTGATTGACCTAAATAATCCTCAGCTGTTTTCTTCATCTTTTGAAGAATCATCGCTGAAAGTTCTTGAGGGGTATACATTCTTCCATCAATGTCTACTCGAGCAGTATCATTTTCTCCTTTAACAACTTTGTAGGCCGCTCCATCTGCTTCTTTAACAGACTCAGAATATTTATTTCCCATAAAACGTTTGATAGAAGCAATCGTTTTTGTTGGGTTGGTCACAGCCTGACGCTTTGCAGGATCTCCTACTTTAATTTCACCACCTTCTACAAAGGCTATTACAGAGGGTGTTGTTCTTTTACCTTCGGCATTAGGAATAACCGTTGG
>NZ_CAXBAN010000355.1:0-2749 GCF_963973675.1 uncultured Planktosalinus sp.
CTTTTATTTCACTATAAAAAAATAAAACCAATTGCTGATGAAACGTGTACATATATTGTTGGTTGAGGACAATCCCGGGGATATCCTTTTAACGACCGAAGCCCTTGAGGATCGCAAGCTGGTGAATGAAATCAGTGTTGTTAGAAACGGTAAAGAAGCCCTTGATTTTTTATTTAAAAAAAATCAGTACAAAGACGCGCATACCCCCGACTTAATCTTGCTGGACATTAATATACCCTTGCTGAGTGGTCATGAAGTACTTCAAAAAATTAAACAGGACCTACGCACCAAAGAAATTCCGGTCATTGTACTCACTACTTCATCGGCTGAGAATGACATCCGGTTGTCTTATCAAAATCACGCCAATTGTTTTATCACCAAGCCGGTAGATATTGATGATTTTATGAAAGCCATCTTAAGCATTGAAGATTTTTGGATTCAATTGGTTAAACTACCCTCTAAAATCAACTGATGAAGATAGACAAAAACAACTACAGTATTTTGATTGTCGAAGACAATCCCGGTGATTATGTTTTGGTGGAAGACTATCTGAGTGAGCATATACAAAAACCCAATCTTACCCATTGCCAGAATTATCAGGAAGTTCAAGAGAAGCTAAGTAATCGCTCACAAAGCTTTGACATCATTTTACTCGACCTTTCTTTACCTGACATCACAAAGGAAGAATTAATCAATGAAATGAGTCAGGTCATTTTATTCACACCTGTGATTGTATTGACCGGGTATGCTGACCTGGATTTTGCCACTTCTATTTTAGCAAAAGGGGTCTCTGATTATATGGTGAAGGATTTGATTACTCCCCTGGCCCTCTACAAGAGTATTTTGTATGCCATGGAGCGTCACCGCTTTACACAACGACTGAAACATTCTGAAAAGCGGTATATGGATTTGTTTCAACTGAGTCCTTCCCCGCTTTGGGTGTATGATCTTGAAACGCTGCAATTTCTGGATGTCAACCAAGCGGCTATTGAGCACTATGGCTACAGTAAAGAAGCGTTTTTAGCGATGACCTTGAAAGACATCCGACCGGAAGAAGACATCCCAATTCTTGAAGAAGCTGTGAATGCGGTTAGAAATTCAACTGAATATTATAAAAACAGCTTTCGTCATCAAAAGAAAGACGGAACGCTTATCTATGTTGAGATTTTCAGCAATAAAATTGATATTAACGGTAAAGCTGCTGAAGTGGTGCTTGCCTCAGATATCACAGAAAAACTACTGCAGGTACAAGCCATCGAGGCACAAAATGAAAAGCTAAAGGAAATTGTCTGGATTCAATCTCATGTAGTACGTGCTCCCGTTGCAAGGCTTTTAGCATTGGTGGATATGATCAAAAATGAAACCTTGCCGGAGACTGAAAAAAAAGAATTACTGGACCACATCGAAAATTCTGCCAAAGAGGTTGATTCCCTCATTAACGAAATAGTGGAAAAATCTGAACAAGTAGAGGAATATATAGCCCGTGATTTAAATAAATAGTAAGCTTACAAAAAATGTCAATAACTCCCGATTACAGTACTCTTTTTTACTACAGCCCTTTGCCAAAATGGGTGTATGATATCAAGACGTTTGAAATTTTAGATGCCAACCAGGCAGCTTTAGACCTGTATGGTTACAGTAAAGAAGCGTTTTTGACACTCACGATCATTGACTTAAGACCCAAAAAAGAGATTCCAAATGTTTTGGCAGCCCACAAACATATTGAAACACGTGAGGGCAATATTTATTTTGGAGCTTTTACGCATCAAAAAAAGGATGGAACCCTTTTGAGAATGGAAATTAACGGGCATAAAGTAGATTTTCAAGGTAGAAAGTGTGTGATGGTTGTTTGTCAAGATGTTACCTTAAAAGAAAAGCAGTTCAGGCAAAACCAGCAGGCTGTTCATATCATGAATGCTTCCATGGATGTTATTTGCTCGATAAATGAAGCAGGATTATTTACCAGTGTAAGCCAGGCTTCTATTGACGTATGGGGGTATCACCCTGAAGAGTTGGTGGGCAAAGCCTATTTAGATTTGGTTTATAAAGAGGATGTGGAACAAACCAAGCAAATTGCTCAAGAAATCATGTCAGGGACGTCCTTCACTGCCTTTGAAAACCGGTACCTAAAAAAAGACGGTACCATTGCATATAATATTTGGTCAGCCCGTTGGGATGCTACTACCCAAACCATGTATGCAATTGCCAGGGACGCCACAGACAAAAGAAAGGCCGATGAACTTTTGGCCCAAAGTGAGCAACGCTTTAAAGCACTTGTTCAGGAAGGATCAGATTTAATAGGGATTTTGGATGAAAAAGGAATTTACACCTACGTCAGTCCTACTTCTACTGCTATTTTAGGGTTTCAACCTGAAGAGTTTATTGGCAGGAGTCCGTTTGAGTTTATTCATCCTAAGGATTCTAAACGTGTTTTGCAAAACCTGGAGGAAATTGCAACATCAAACCGTGTGAGCGTTATGCCTTTTCGGTTTAAAGATAAGGAAGGTAACTGGCGATGGTTAGAAACCGTATTGACCAATATGCTGAACCATCCCACAATAAGTGGTATAGTTGCCAATTCCAGAGACATTACTGCCCGGAAAAAAGAGGAGCAACACTCCAAGCTTTTACAAAGTGTGATAACCCAAACCAATGATGCTGTTTTAATTACCGAAGCAGAGCCTCAGGACGAACCCGGACCCCGAATTATTTATGTGAATGATGCATTTACGCGAATGACAGGATATAC
>NZ_CAXBAN010000356.1:0-2742 GCF_963973675.1 uncultured Planktosalinus sp.
ATTACAATCATTGCGCACAAAAATGACAACTGAAGCACTTAATAAAGAATTTTTGGAAGCTGTTGAAAAGGTAAACGATTATACAGACCCTTTTCCGGCGGATTTATTGTTACGATTGTATGCCTATTATAAAAGAGCAAACGAAAATCAAGAAGACCCTAACAGTAAAAAACCTCTTATCAATGCGTTCAAAGCCAATGCCCTTTTTCAAACTAAAGGAATGACACCTGACGAAGCAAAAAAAGCCTATATAGAAGTTGTGAATACTTATTTTCTCTACGGTAAATAATTCTATTTTTTCTTGAATTTTAAAGGAAGATACACCACTTTTTTAGTTTCAAAAAAAGATTCTTCAAAAAAATCAGTCAGCAAAATCGTCTGTGCTTTAGGAAACCCCTTTAATTCCTCTGACAAGTCTCCTCCTTTTAAATATAAAATTCCATTTTGTAGCTTATGACTACTTTTTTTCGCGATTTTACCGTCTACCCAATTTACAAAAGTAGGCATCGCAGCAACAGCACGACTTATAATAAAATCATAAGTTCCCTGAATATTTTCAACCCTTTCGTTAGTGGTTTCAACATTTTGAAGATTTAAGCCTTCCACCACCTCGTTTACAACTTTAATTTTTTTTCCAATAGAATCTACCAAGTGAAAGTTTGTTTCGGGATATAAAATAGCCAAAGGAATTCCTGGAAAACCACCACCAGTACCAACATCCAGGATTTGAGCTTGGGGGATAAATTCCTGCACTTTCGCTATTGCTAAAGAATGTAATACGTGCCTAAGATAGAGCTCATCAATATCTTTTCTTGAAACCACATTAATTTTTAAATTCCAATCTTTATACAACTCAGAGAGTTTTGAAAACTGCTCTAGTTGTTGTGATGTTAAATCAGGGAAGTACTTAATTATCAGCTCCATAATCTATTTTAAGCCTGTAAAATTAATCAATTAAATTCTAATTTTTTGCCAATCGGGTAATGAAGACTTGATTTTATATTTATATTTGTCGATATTATTATTACATTTAATACGTTATTTCCAAAAATTACACAATGAATACACCCACAATCCGCTTCTCCAGAAAAGATCCTGCAAATTTTTTCAGAACCTTAAATGCCCGAGTAAATGATTATTTCAAAGAAAAAAAACTAAAAAAAACTGGTAACTGGAAACTCCACTTGAAAACAATTACCATGTTTGTACTATTTTTAACCCCTTACTTTTTATTACTTACTTTAAACCTGCCAGGTTGGGCGCAACTATTGCTTACTATTGTGATGGGGGTTGGTATGGCCGGTGTAGGTATGAATGTAATGCACGATGGTAATCACGGTTCCTATTCTTCCAAAAAATGGGTCAATAAATTTATGGGAAGTACTATTTTTATTCTTGCCGGAAATGTTTATAACTGGCAGGTTCAACACAATGTACTCCATCATACGTATACAAATATTCACGGTCACGATGAAGATATGGAAGCCGGAAGAATTCTAAGGTTCAGTAGGCATTCAGAATGGAAACCTTTTCATAAATTTCAACATTATTATTCAGTATTTTTGTATGGACTTTTAACCTTTAACTGGGCGCTAACAACAGATTTCAAACAAACCCGCGCCTATTTAAAAAGAAAACTGTCTTATGGCGAGTTTCCAAATCCCGTTAAACAATGGAGCATACTGGTGATTACAAAATTGATTTATCTTTCTATTTGGATTTTGATTCCAATCTTGGTTTCTATAGTTTGGTGGAAAGTACTTTTGGGTTTTTTTATTATGCATTATGTAGCTGGTGTAATTTTAAGCGTTGTATTTCAACTTGCGCATATGGTTGAAGAAGCTCATATGCCATTACCAGATGAAACCGGGACTATGAAAAATACCTGGGCAATACACCAATTGTACACAACGGTGAATTTTTCAACAAAAAACCGAATTGTAAACTGGTTTACAGGTGGTTTGAATCATCAAGTAGAACACCATATTTTTCCCAATATCAGTCATGTGCACTACACTAAAATTTCAAAAATTGTAAAAGAAACTGCCAAAGAATTTAATTTACCTTACAACGAATATAAAACTACACGTAAAGCCATCATTTCTCATTTCAACCATTTAAGGGAAATGGGAAGCAAACCGGTTTTAAGTGCTTAATTAGTAGAACCAGTATTTTTTTATGGAAAAACTTCTATCCGACAGAGTTAATGCCATGGCAACCTCGGCTACATTGGCTATGGCTGCAAAAGCTCGCGAATTAAAAAGTCAGGGAAAAGATATAATCGGGTTGAGTTTAGGTGAACCCGACTTTACTATTCCGGAATTTATAAAAGACGCAGCAGTAAAAGCAATCAGAGATGATGTGCATGCATACCCACCTGTTGACGGATATGCTGAGTTAAAAAATGCGATTATCACCAAATTTAAAAGGGACAATAATTTAAGCTATGGGCCTTCACAAATTGTTGTTTCAACCGGTGCAAAACAATCATTGGCAAATATTACAATGGTAATGCTCAATCCGGGTGATGAAGTGATTTTACCCGCCCCCTACTGGGTTAGTTACAGGGATTTGGTGAAACTGGCTGAAGGTGTACCGGTGGAGATTCCCACGACGATAAAAACCAATTTTAAAATCACACCTCAACAACTGGAAGCTGCCATAACACCAAAAACTAAACTGATTATGTACAGCTCGCCATGCAATCCCAGTGGTTCTGTATACAATAAAGAAGAATTGAGA
>NZ_CAXBAN010000357.1:0-2723 GCF_963973675.1 uncultured Planktosalinus sp.
AATAGGCGAGGACTCCCACTACCGCGGCTGTAACGCTTCCAAACATCAACCCGATGATAAGGATGGCCATGGTGTCTTTTACGCGAACGGTAACCGCCAAAACTGCCAGTAAAACCAGCATACTTCCTAAACTGGAAGCGATTACCAGTGACCATTTGCTCAATAAGAGTGTGGCAAAAAACCCACCCAGTCCCGAGGCTCCCATAATCAAAAGCGCCACCCCCAGACTCGCACCGCTACTGATGCCCAACACAAAAGGCCCCGCCAAGGGATTGCGGAAGAGTGTTTGCATCAAAAGTCCGCTAATGGAAAGCCCGGCACCCACCATAATGGCAGTCAGTGCTTTGGGCAACCGATAGTCCTGAATGATAAATGCCCAAGAGGCTTTTTCAGGTTCGAGGTAAAAAAGTGCTTTGGCAACTTCCTTCAACGGAATGGAAACAGACCCCAAACTAATATTCCCGAAAAACACCACTAAAAGCAACACGCTTAAAGCGAAAAAGTGTTTGGTGTATGTGGTGGATTTTTCCAGTGTTCTAGTTTGTATTGGTGATTTGGCTTTTGTTGTACCGCAAAGTTTCACAAAGAAGCGCTAAGCTACGCAAAGAGTTTTTCTTTTTCTTTGTGGTCCTCTGCGGAATCTCTGCGCAACTCTGCGGTATAATTTTTTAGAGTTGTTGTTTTTGTTGTACCGCAAAGTTTCACAAAGAAGCACAAAATTACGCAAAGTCAATTTTAATAATTATTTGAAGAATTAATAATTCTTTTAATTCCATTTTTCATTAAGGTGACATGAAAGTTAAGTAAAAGGCCTAGCCTATAATCTCCTAGTTTCAAATAAGTAAGCATCTGTGCTGTATGTATATCATTCAAAGCTTCTACAGATTTAATTTCAATTACTACCTTGTTTTCAACTAAAAGGTCAATCCTATAACCGTGATCAAGTTTGACATCTTTGTAGATTATGGGTCGCGGTACTTCTTTTTGAACTAATAATCCATTATCAAGAATTTCTTTAAAAAGACACTCCTGATAAGCCGATTCCAGCAATCCCGGACCAAGATGTCTGTGAACCTCAATGGCACAACCTATAATTGTGTTTGAAATTTCATTTTCTGTCATATTTGCTTTTTGTTTACTCTGTGTCTCTTTGCGGAAACTTTGCGTAACTTTGCGATATAGCTTTTATAGTTAGGCTTTTACTGTACCACAAAGTGCCACTAAGTAGTCCAAGGTTACACAAAGTATCTTTTTAGTTGTTCTATTTTCTTTGTGGTTCTTTGCGGAGGCTTTGCGCAACTCTGCGGTATAGCTTTTACGAATTTAATCTTTATTCTAGTGCCCTAAAAAAATAAAGCTCATGCTCCGGTAACAAATCAGGGTGCAATATCTTGACTAAATCTTTTAAAACCAAATCGGGCCGGTTGGGGGCGAGTTCGTAATAAATAACACCACCCGTTTCTCCTTTTAAGCTGGAAAAGCTATAGACTTTTTTGTTCTTAAAAGCATCCAACTGTGTGTAAGCCTTATGCGCATCTGCCAACTGTGTATAAGCCGTAAATTGCCCGGGACCAATCCAATAATCGGCTTGTTGGGCTCTGTCAATCACCGTTTCTACGTTTAGGGCAATGCTACCCGTGCCTTCACTGTCAGACCATAGATAATTTGCATTGGCATCGGCGATGAATTGGGCGCCCCAGCTGTTGCCTTCGGGCAGGTACCAGATGTCTTTCCAAAGTGCACCGCTTAAAACCGTTGGTGTGGTGGTGGCTGTGGCAGCGAGTGCTTTTACTTTAATATATTCCGATTCTATTTCGCTGAAAAGCGCATTCGCCTCATCCAATTTATCAAAGAACGCCCCAAAAAACTTAATCCACTCTGCTTTTCCTAAGGGATGGTTTTCGGTCCAGTCGCCGTTAAAAACAATCGGGATTCCGGCGCGTTGCAGGGTTTCATAGGTCTTGTTGTTTCCGGTTACGGCAAAGCCAATCATCACATCAGGTTGGAGGTCGATGACGTTTTCAGTATTGATGGATTCGTTGTTACCAATTTCGGTGATTTGGCCTTCAGCGATGCGTTTTCGGGTATTTTCTGAAGAGATGTAGCTGAGGTTGGGGAAGGCAATAAGTTTATCGCTTTCGCCCAGCATATCCAGCGAGGGAATGTGGGTGGTGGAAGTCACAATCAGGTTTTGAACCGGAACCTGCACCACGGCATCAAAAGTTTCATCGGAGTTAAAAGTCTCTTTGTCTTTCACCAATGCATACCGAAAGATTTTCCCCGCTTCGGGCCACGGATTGTTCACTTCGATGACTTTATGGTCACCCTTATCGGTGATGGAAAAGCCTTTAGCATAATTAATTTCAATTGCTTCAAAGTCAGTTACAACAGTTTCAGGATTGGATTTTTTTTCGTTTTTACAGGAAACAATTCCTAAAAAAACTACTAAAAGTAAAACAGTCTTTAATCTCATATCTATTGTCTAAAATCTATTGCCTAATATCTCAAGTCTATTAAAAAACAAAAGTAACATTAATTAAACTTTCCTTTCGCCCAACTTCAAAATTGTTTACTTTCGCACCGAATTTTGGTTTGCAATTCCCACTTTGGGATGCGCGATTAAAAGGGAATTCGGTGCAAAACCGAAGCTGTTCCCGCAACTGTAAGCTATCAAGCTTGTTGTTCACTTCATTGTCACTGACCCGATTAAAATCGGGATGGGA
>NZ_CAXBAN010000358.1:0-2722 GCF_963973675.1 uncultured Planktosalinus sp.
TGCTTCCTAAAGGGTTATATAAAAGGAATAAATTTTATTAACACTTAAATCCAACCTAACGTCATTGAAGTTTATAACAATTCAGGAAGCAATTTCTTAGAATTAAGGCTTTAGATAAATTAAACATTGGTTTAATTCCGGATTTTGCTTGATGAGAGAATTTACCCAAACTTTTAACTCTTCAATTTCATGAGGTAATAATCGTTTGAGTGCTTTTTGGAGTTCTCTGCAAAATAAGTTAGTATCAAAACTAACCTTTGCAAGCACGGCTTTTGTGTAGTCAAACATAGCTCTAGCCATAGTTGTTATGGGTTTAAAATTAAATTAAAAATTTAATTAATTAGAGTAACTATGTTAAATAGGCAAGTGTGTTAAATTTTACAGAAACTAAAGTAATAAAAAATGAGTTTAAAAAATCAATTATAGTAGACTTTAACATTTATAAAACTTCATTTTTTTTCAATTTTAATGTCCTCTATAGAATATAATGGTGCTCATTGTTTTTACTATTATATTTAAATCCAGATAAACACTGCGTTTTTTTATATAATACAAGTCGTATTGTAATTTTTCAAGTGCATCTTCTTTGCTTGATGCATAATTGCTTTTTACTTGTGCCCATCCCGTTAGTCCTGGCTTTATAATGTGTCTTATTTCATAAAAGGGTATTTCCTTTGAAAGTTCTTTTACAAATATTGGTCTTTCCGGCCTTGGGCCAATGACACTCATATCACCCTTGATAACATTTAAAAATTGTGGGATTTCATCTATACGAGTTTTTCGTAAAAATTTCCCAAATTTTGTGACTCTTAAATCGCTTTTTGTTGCCCACTTTGCTCCTTCTAGTTCAGCATTTTTAATCATGCTTCTAAATTTTATAATGAAAAATATATTTCCATTTTTCCCTACACGTTCCTGAAAATATAACAGCGAACCTTGATTTGCAAATAAATTCCCAATAATAATAACAGGCAAAAGTACAATCCCGAAAACAAGTCCAATTATTGATATTGTTAGATCCATAAACCGATGAAAAAACAGATATAATTTGTTTTGGTTACTTCTGCTAAAAGGAAAGTATCTATAAAAATCTTTTTCCACATGATGAACAGGGACACGGTGAGTTAAATCTTCATAAACTTGTGTGTATTCTTTAATTGAAAAACCTTTTTCTAGCAAATTCAATAACTTGGAATAAATTGGCAAGGATATTTTTTTGGAAAAATTCCCTGCAATTATGATTTCAGATATTGAATTCTCTTGAATGATTTTATTTAAATCAAGGGTTTTAAATTCTTTTAATTGTAATGAAGTTTCGATGTTTTTAGAAGTGTTAATAAAACCTATTACTTTATAATTCGGATCAGACTTTTCGATTGCATTCGCCATCAATTGAACGTTTGTTGCATTTCCAATAATTAAAATACGCTTATAAAACCTTGGAGCTGAAATAAGCATGATATATGCCAGGCGCCATAAAAATAGTGCTATTACAATCGCTAGAAAGAAAAATACGATTTGTAATCTGTTGCCCGGCAATTGTGGGGTGTAATAGGGAGTTAAAAGGTAAAATAAAACTGTTAAGGAAGTGGTTAATACTATGTTTTTCAATACAATATCAACTTTGCTAGCTTTTTGGAGGTCATACATTTCAAAAACACTAGCAAAAATTGTTAAATAAATTGCTAAGACAATTGTCCATTCCCAAGTATGAGCTGATATCTTAAAATACTCAAACTCAAAAATATTTCCAAGACCATATAAAATAAGTAAAACCCAAACAATATCAAAAATACGTAACAATACCTTCCGTTCAGAAATCTCAAAGTGTATGTGTTTTGATTTAGACATTATATAGATTTGGGATTTAAATTTACAACATCTTAATTTAAAATTTCAAACCATTTGTATTTAACTACATCCCAATCAAAATTTTCAACTTTCTTTCGGGCATTTTGTGTCAGATTATTAGATAATTCAACATTTGCAAAAAGCTCTTCCAGTGACTCAACAAAAGCTTTTACAGAATCGGGATGCACAAGTAAGGCATCCTTCCTGTCTTCCAGTAAAAATGGAATACCGCCAACTTTTGTAGAAACTACAGTTAGGCCAAGTGCCATGGCTTCAATAACGCTAACTGGTGTATTGTCAAAATTTGTTGTATTCATGAAAATTGAAAAATTTTCAGAGAGTTTTATCCATTCTTCTTTTGTCAATTTTCCAGTAAAAGTTACCGGTAGTTGTTTAAACGTAGCATATTCCTTACATTCTTTCAATGAACCATCTTTTTCAGGCCCCACCATACATAGTGAGATTTCAGGGTATTTTGGCACTAATTCCTCAATAACCTTTAGAGCAAGCATTGGGTTATATATTTGAGAAAATGACCTTACCCAAAGTATTTTTCTTGATGGTTTTTTGAGTGTAAAGCGATAATTATTGAATTAGGGATTGTAATTGTATTTTCAAATCCTATTTGCTTAAAAATAGTTTCCAGATACAGAGAAGGAGCAACATTAATTTTTGAATTTTTGAATAAAATGCTACTCTTTTTTTTATCTTTTTGTAATCGTTGGGGAAGATTTCCGCCTCTTAGTATAGGTATATAAGGTATGTTTATAAGTTGTGCAATTATCGAAACTCCTAAAGCGTAGTAAAAATTCAACGTGCTATAGGTGTCAATAAGAATAATATCAACGTTTTTTCTATGCTTTAAAACAGC
>NZ_CAXBAN010000359.1:0-2717 GCF_963973675.1 uncultured Planktosalinus sp.
GCAACAAACGGAAGTCAGTTTTTCATCACCCACGTTGCCACGCCTTGGCTGGATGACAATCATACCGTTTTTGGCAAAGTGATTGAAGGACAGGATGTGGTGGATGCCATTGCGCAGGGTGATCAAATTGAGAAACTGGAAATACAAAGAGTGGGTGCTGAAGCCGAAAAGTGGAATGCTGTGGAGTCTTTCAGGCAATTTGAAGGTGCTAAAGCCAAGCGCGAAGCTGCTGCAAAGAAAGCCCAGGAAGAACTAATGGGAAAACTAGCTGAAGGTTTTGAAGAAACTAAAAGCGGTTTGAGATACAAAATCACCGAAAAGGGAGCTGGAAAACAGCCTAAAAAGGGCGATGTCGTTTTTGTACACTACAAAGGCATGTTTACTGACGGAAAAGTTTTTGATTCTTCTTTTGAAAGAAACAACCCCATCGATTTTCCTGTGGGAATTGGACGTGTGATTCCTGGATGGGATGAAGGGATTTTGCTTTTAAAGGAGGGCGATAAAGCCCGTTTTGTGATTCCTTCACAACTGGCCTACGGAGCCTCAGGCGCCGGTGGTGTGATTCCACCAAATGCTACTTTGGTATTTGATGTGGAGTTGGTGAAAGTGAAATAAACATAGAGGGTAAAAGTACAACGTTAAAAGTGCTGAAAATAAAAAAACGGTAGCTGAATAATTTCAGACTACCGTTTTTCAGTTCATGGGAACGATAAAATCTTATAAGTGAATCACTTCGCCATAGGCATCTGCTACGGCTTCCATTACGGCCTCACTCATAGTGGGGTGGGGGTGAATGGCTTTTAATACTTCGTGTCCAGTGGTTTCCAGTTTGCGACCCAAAACGGCTTCTGCAATCATATCTGTTACTCCGGCGCCTATCATATGGCAGCCTAACCACTCGCCATATTTGGCGTCAAAAATTACTTTTACAAAACCATCGGGAGTGCCGGCGGCTTTTGCTTTACCAGAGGCAGTGAATGGAAATTTCCCCACTTTCAACTCATATCCGGCTTCTTTAGCTTGTTTTTCGGTCATGCCTACGCTGGCAATTTCAGGCGAAGCATATGTACAGCCCGGTATGTTGCCATAATCGATGGCTTCTACATGCATCCCTTTTATTTTTTCGACGCAAGTAATCCCTTCTGCAGAAGCGACGTGTGCCAATGCAGGACCGGGAACCACATCTCCAATGGCATAATAGCCGGGAATGTTGGTTTGGTACCAGTCGTTGACCATAATTTTATCCTTGTCAACAACGATACCTACATCTTCAAGACCGATATTTTCTAAATTTGATTTGATTCCCACAGCAGATAAAACGATATCAGCTTCAAGGGTTTCTTCACCTTTTGGGGTTTTTACTTTGGCTTTTACACCTTTCCCTGAAACATCAACCGACTCTACAGAAGAGCTGGTCATCACTTTGATTCCGGCTTTTTTGAATGAGCGTTCAAATTGCTTGGATACGTCCTCGTCTTCCAGCGGCACAAGGTTGGGTAAAAATTCAACGATGGTTACATCTGTACCCATTGCGTTGTAAAAATGTGCAAATTCAACGCCAATGGCACCACTTCCCACAACAATCATTGATTTGGGTTGTTTGTCCAGTGACATGGCCTCGCGGTAACCAATTACTTTTTTACCGTCCTGTTTCAGGCTGGGAAGTTCACGTGAGCGGGCTCCCGTCGCAATGATGATATGATCTGCACTGTATTCTTTTCCATCAACATCTACTTTTTTTCCGGGTTTTAATTTTCCGAAACCATCGATGACGTCTATCTTGTTTTTCTTCATCAAAAACTGAACGCCTTTGCTCATATCTCCGGCTACATTACGGCTTCTTTTTATCACTTTGGAAAAATCCTTGTCGGCATCTTTCAGGGTGAGTCCATAGTCTTCAGCGTGTTTTAAGTAATCAAAAACCTGCGCGCTTTTTAAAAGGGCTTTGGTGGGAATACATCCCCAGTTGAGGCAAACACCTCCAAGGCTTTCTTTTTCAATCACTGCGGTTTTAAACCCTAACTGTGAGGCACGAATAGCGGTTACATAACCACCGGGACCACTTCCTAAAACGATAATATCATATTTGCTCATTATGGTATAATTTTAATCATAGTAATTCAAGTTACGAAATTACGGAATTTTGAGAATGTGGCAAGGTAATAAATGTGAATTGCTGAAATATGAGGAACAATAAAAGATTTATTGTCTGGTATCACTTTCAATCATGCCATCTCTTAAACGAATTACCCGTTTGGCACGTTGCGCGATATCTTCTTCGTGTGTAACAAGAATCACAGTATTTCCTGACTGATGAATGGCATCGATGAGGTTCATGATTTCTTCAGATGTTTTTGAGTCCAGGTTTCCTGTAGGCTCATCTGCTAGGATTATGGAGGGGTTGTTTACCAAAGCACGGCCCACGGCAACTCTTTGTCGCTGGCCACCTGATAGTTCGTTGGGGCGGTGATCCATTCTATCTGCAAGTCCTACATCCTCAAGCACTTTTTGTGCCCGTTTAGTACGTTCTGCTTTTGTTGCACCGGCATAAATCATTGGTAAAGCAACGTTTTCGAGAGCAGTGGTTCTCGGTAGCAAATTGAATGTTTGAAATATAAACCCTATTTCTTTATTTCTGATTTCGGCGAGTTCATCATCGGTCATGGTACTCACGTTGACACCGTTGAGTTCATAAGTTCCCGAAGTGGCTGTATCCA
>NZ_CAXBAN010000360.1:0-2710 GCF_963973675.1 uncultured Planktosalinus sp.
GCAGCCGGTGTGGCGTGCAGACAGGCCACAAAAAGGACGCTTTAGAGAATTCTGGCAATGTGATGCCGATGTGGTGGGCTCAGACTCACTCTGGCAGGAAGTGGAGTTAGTCCAACTTTATGATGAAGTGTTTTCAAAATTACAACTGCAACAGTGCACGATTAAAATCAATAATCGAAAAATTCTTACAGGAATTGCTGAAGTGATTGGGGCAGAAGATAAACTAATTGATTTCACTGTAGCACTTGATAAACTTGACAAAATAGGTGAGGAGGGTGTGAAAAAAGAAATGCTCGAAAAGGGTATTTCTAAAAATGCCATTGAAAAACTTCAGCCACTTTTTAGTTTTAAGGGTAAGACTTCAGATCGTTTGGAAAGCCTCTCTGGTTTATTGGTAAACTCTCAAATCGGTCAACAAGGTATTAAAGAAGTGAAATTTGTTATTGACACAGCACAAAATCTTGGATTAATCTCGGCTCATCTTGAGCTTGATGTGACCCTTGCTCGTGGATTAGATTATTATACCGGAGCCATTTTTGAAGTATCAGCACCAATGCATGTACAAATGGGAAGTATTGGTGGTGGAGGCCGCTATGACGATCTCACCGGTATTTTTTGGTTTAAAAAACATGAGTGGAGTAGGAATTTCTTTTGGATTGGATCGTATTTACATGGTACTGGAAGAGCTGCAATTATTTCCAGTAACGGTAGATCAAAATACACGTGTACTTTTCATAAACTTTGGAGATCATGAGGCTTTGTATGCCATGCAAGCAATTTCTTTTTTAAGAAAACAAAATATTGCAGCTGAATTGTATCCCGATACAGCCAAAATGGGCAAACAAATGACTTATGCAGATAAAAGAGAAATTCCTTTTGTAGTGCTCACCGGCGGAAATGAAGTGAAAGCCAATCGCTACACCTTAAAAAATATGATAAGTGGGGAACAGGAAACAGTTGACTTACAGGAACTGATTAAAAAGTTGAATTAGTATGAATTATTAATAAATAATTAATAAAAATCCGCTGATTTAGAGGTTTTTTTGTAGATAGAGGAAGATCTTGCTTATAAGCCCTTACGGAAACTCCGTCCGCCTCTGGCGGATATGAATCCTCTATCTGTTTTTTATAAAAAGGAAGTATTTTCTCTGAGATAAAATTTCTCACAATCCTGGATTTTAGAAACTTTTCTTTATTAATGGCCTCTTTTTTAGTTGAAAAGAATTCAACATAAACAACGATCCAAGGTCTGAACTTAACTGTGTATCCTTTATTTGAAAATGTGTTGTGAGAATTAAATCTTTGAATTAAAGAGGAGGAATATCCAATATATTTTATCAAATTTTAATGAATACAGTACATATGTGACAAACTCATTCATTCTGTAAAAAAATAAAAAAATCCCCAATTTTCATTAGGGATTTTTTGTAGCGAGAGGGGGGCACGATCCCCCGACCTCCGGGTTATGAATCCGACGCTCTAACCAACTGAGCTACCTCGCCATAAATTCCCGCGAAGGCGGAAATCTCAAACCTCATTTTTGAGTGCGCAAATATAAAAACAATTTATAGCTGTACAAAGCTTTATTTTAATAAAATAATTTTTAAAACCTTTTCTAATTTCAATTTAATATCTATATTGTGCTTTAACTAACATTATAAAAATGGAAGCAAAAACTAAATTTGAGATGGAGTTCCCTATACAGGTGTCCCCATCACTTCTTTATCAATATATATCTACTCCATCAGGTCTTTCAGAATGGTATGCCGAAAATGTAAACTCACGTGGTGAACTCTTTACATTCATTTGGAATGGCTCTGAAGAAAAAGCCAAACTTTTAGGAAAAAAAAGTGGGGAACGTATCAAATTTAAATGGGTTGTAGATGAGAAAACCGATTATTTTTTTGAAATGCGTATTCAGGTAGATGAAATTACAAAAGATGTTTCTTTGATGATAACAGACTATTCTACTGAAGATGAACTCGAGGAAAATAAAATGCTTTGGGATAATATGGTATCTGATTTAAAACACATTTTAGGTTCTACATAATAATTCTTTTAAATAGTTCTAAATTTGCCTCGTTCTAATTTAACGAGGTTTTTTTATGGTGAATTGTAACGGAAGTATTTTTAAAAACTCAGAAACGCTCTTATCTTCATCAAATCGTGGGTTTTTGTTTGGTGATGCCGTTTTTGAAACAATGCGGATTGCAGCAGGTAAAATTTTATTTTGGGAGGATCACTACTTGCGATTGATGGCTTCCATGAGAATAATGAGAATGGAAATTCCAATGAGTTTTACAATGGAATATCTGGAATCTGAAATTCTTAAAACATTGGCTGCAAACGATTTAAATTCAAAAGCATCCAGGGCTCGTCTTACGGTTTACAGAGATGAAGGAGGGTTTTATAAACCAATAAACAACTCAGTTTCTTATGTAATTTCTGTAAGCGAATTAGAGACCGCCTTTTACCTCAAAAACACTAATTTTTATGAAGTGGAATTGTTCAAAGATCACTACATTAATTCAGGAATCCTTTCCACTATCAAAACAACCAATAAACAAGTCAATATATTGGGTGGTATATTTGCAAAAGAAAACGATTTTCAAAACTGTCTTTTACTTAACGAACATAAAAGAGTGGTGGAAGCAATGAACGGAAACCTGTTTTTGGTTTTTGGTAATACAATTAAAACACCACCAATTGA
>NZ_CAXBAN010000361.1:0-2705 GCF_963973675.1 uncultured Planktosalinus sp.
AAGTTAGTATTCTTATTGACGCAAATGCAAGAAGAGTCTAATTACGATTTTGTGCCTTATCGCTATGGTTGTTATTCTTATTCACTAAAAGCTGATCTTCAAGCAATGGTTACAAGAGAATGGCTTTCTGAAAACGAAAAAACCTATCGTAAACTAACGAAAAAGAAATATTTTAAGGAACTTACCGGAAAGGATCAAAAATTGGTTCAGAAAACCATTGCCCTTTACGGAAATATGAAAACTGACGTAATTACAAAACATACCTATCTCAATTTTCCATATTATGCAACCAATAGTATTGTTGCTGAAAAATTGGTACCAGAGCAACACTTTAAAAAAATTATTACTGCACGTTCGAGTGCCGATAGTATAGCTCTTTTTACTATTGGCTATGAGGGTATTTCTTTAGAAGAATATCTTAATCGCTTAATCAAAAACAATGTGAAACTATTAGTGGATGTGCGTAAGAACCCTTTAAGTCAGAAATACGGCTTTAGTAAATCTTTATTGAGTAACTTTTGTGGCAGGTTGGGGATTGACTATATCCACATGCCAGAAGTTGGTATTGATTCCAGTATGCGAAGAGAATTAAATACCCAAGCCGATTATGATGAACTTTTCATAGAATATAGAAAGACGGTTTTGAATGAGACTGCTGAAGTCCAAAACACTATTATTGGACTGCTGGAACGGTATAAAAGAATAGCATTAACCTGCTTTGAAGCAGATATATGCCAGTGCCACCGCACCCATCTAGCAGAAAAATTAAAAAAATCCTCTAACTTTAGATATCCATTAATCCATATTTAAAAAATGGCAATTACTAAAGTTCTCATTACCGTAAAGACATACCCTACTCTTTCATCTACTTATGGTGAATTAGTATGTACAGCAGGTTTTCTTGAAGATGGAACTTGGATCAGACTTTATCCTATACCTTTTAGAAAACTAAAATATAACGAACGTTATAAAAAGTATCAATGGATAGAACTGGATATCGTCAAAAATGACAAGGATTTTAGACCCGAAAGTTATCGCCCGGCAACCATTGACACTCCTATTAAGTTGTTAGAAACTATTGATACTAAGAACAATTGGTTCCTTAGAAAACAATATGTTTTAAATAATGTACATACAGATATAAAGGCCTTAATCGCAAATGCTCATAATACAGAAATTTGTACATCATTAGCAGTTTTTAAACCTACGGTGATCAAGAATTTTAAAATTGAGCAAATTGAAGGACAGTATGACAAGAAAAAAATGGATCAACTACAAGCGTTAAATGACCAACAAAATCTTTTTGAAATGGATGATCTTAAGTTTGAACTGGCAGAAAAACTCCCCTATAAGTTTTCATATGAACTGGAAGATATAAATGGTGTAGCTAGTACAATGATGATTGAGGATTGGGAAATAGGACAGTTGTATAGAAATACCCTTGCCGCTGCCGAAGGCAATGAGGAAATAGCCATAAGTAAAGTAAAAGAAAAATACTTTGATGATTTTGCTAAAACAAAGGATTTACATTTATTTTTGGGAACTACAAAATCATTTCACTATAGATCCAAAAACCCATTTATGATTATTGGCACTTTTACTCCAATGATAGATATACAGACAAGCCTATTTTAAATGCGTTGTATTTTCTGTAAACAAATATCCAATTTTTTGATTCACTGAGTTTTCTAAAAACAAATTCACCCCCCCCTTCAGCAAGCTATCTGTGGGCAGGCTTGCGGGTATTGGTCCTCACCCCCGGCCCCTCTCCCAAGGAGAGGGGAGTTTTAGTTCGTTACTTGGTTTTGGATTGGGAGGTTTTATTGACAGGGTCTCCAAGGATGTTAATGAGGCGCAAGATGTTGCGCCTTTACTGGTCCTCACCCCCTGCCCCTCTCCCAAGGAGAGGGGAGTTTTATTTTGTTACTCTATTATCAGTATGGAGATGTTTCGTTACAATTGCTTCAGCTTCTTTGAGGAAGGTGTGGCATTTTTTCCAGGCTTTGTCTATTTGTTTTTGGGTGATGGTGTGGCGGGTTTTGTATTTTAGGTTGTGGGTGGCGTGGGTTAGATTGTGGAGGATTTGATGGTTATCTATAGTGTTTGTGTTGAATATTTTTGACGGGAGGACTGTGAACAGACTGCACAAGTGCAGCAGGTATGTGAGGCCGGTGTAGCTTGGTTTGTATTGCCAGAAAACGTAAATCAAGCCGAGGCAGGTTTGTTCTATTACCTTTTGGAGGACTTCGAAGTATGCCACGGGGTCCTAGTCCATTTCGTTATAGACTGTGAGGTTGTGGAGGTAGCTTGCCCTATTGAAACGGGTGCTCCACTGGCGGTTTATTTCTTTATCGATTATTGGGTGAGTTATGATGCTGAAATTCTTAAACCTCAGCTAATGGTTGTCTATGCTAAATACCTGGGGTGAATTTTTGATGAAATACACTAAGAAATTACAGCCGATGTCTAATTTTTCACTTGCTTTGGCTGCATCCATCATGATTAGATAGACTTTTGCTTGTTTTTGGGTGTGGTTGTAGAGTTCGTCTGTTATTTGGGCGGGCCCCGCACTGCTGCGGGGTGACTTATTTGTGAAAATTAGTAGTGTGTAGGTGAAGGTGCGGGTTTGGTGGGTGGGTGTTGGGGGGAGGTTGTTGTTTAGATTGCTTTGCTGCGCGCGCAATGACGGGTTTGTGCCCTTTATT
>NZ_CAXBAN010000362.1:0-2699 GCF_963973675.1 uncultured Planktosalinus sp.
TTTCCGTCCCCTTTGTCTCCGTGACATACGGCACAGAAGTATCCATAGAGTTCTTTACCTGCAGCAAGATTTTCTTCAGTAACCGGAAGTGGGTTTTTTGAATTTTCTCTTGCGTCTGCAAATCCCTCAAGGGTATTTTCATACTCATAGACGCTATGTCCTCTTGGTATGGTACCTTCTACTGGGAGTTTAGCTGATTGTTCATTGACAAAAAGTGATCCTTCACTATATGCTTCATAAGCCACAGACTCATACATATTGGGCATGAACTGATAGTTTGGACTCTTGCTGTCTGAACAAGATGTCAAGCTTAAAACGATTAAAAATACGAATATATAAGCGCTCTTTTTCATTGGAATTATTCTTGCTTATCTATTAAATTAACTTCAACTGCACCGGTATTTTGAAGGAACATGGAAAGTTCTTCAACACTATGGTTTTCAACATCAATTTCCATCAGGAAGTGATCGTCTGTTGTTCTTACATCGGGGTTTTCTGCTTGTTTGAATGGCCACAATTTACTTCTCAAATAAAACGTGATTACCATTAAGTGAGCAGCAAAAAACACGGTTAATTCGAACATTACCGGCACAAAAGCCGGCATATTTTCAATATAACTAAAGCTAGGTTTACCTCCAATATCCTGAGGCCAGTCTTCTATCATAATATAGTTCATCATCACTATGGAAACTGCTAAGCCGATTATCCCATAAATGAATGAAGTAATGGCGAGTCTTGTTGGCGCCAGTCCCATTGCTTTATCTAGACCGTGAACGGGAAATGGAGTATAAATTTCCCCAATGTGATAATGTGCCTTTTTAGTATCCTTAACGGCTTGCATTAAAACATCATCGTCTGTATATAGTGCGTGAATAACTTTTGATGCCATGGCTATTCTTTGTTTTTAGTGTTGTCTTTAACAATTACTACTGAATGATCTACATCATCACCGTGTTTAGCTCTTAAGTTTTTATAAGTCGCTCCGGATGATTTCAAAATTGATTTTACTTCTGCCTGAGCGATTACAGGGAAACTTCTTGAATACAACAAAAAGAGTACAAAGAAGAAACCAATAGTTCCAATAAATATCCCGATATCAACAAATGTGGGAGAGAACATTGTCCAGGAAGATGGCAGGTAATCTCTGTGAAGCGAGGTCACAATGATTACAAAACGCTCAAACCACATTCCGATATTCACCACAATAGAGATGATAAATGAGAACATTATACTGGTACGTAATTTTTTAAACCACATAAACTGAGGAGAGAATACGTTACAGGTCATCATTGCCCAATATGCCCACCAGTAGGGTCCTGTTGCACGGTTTAGGAAGGCATATTGTTCATATTCCACTCCTGAATACCAGGCGATGAATAATTCAGTAATGTAAGCGACTCCAACTATAGAACCCGTAATCATAATAACGATGTTCATCAATTCAATATGTTGAATCGTGATATAGTCTTCCAGATGTGAAACCTTTCTCATAATTATAAGAAGGGTATTTACCATGGCAAATCCTGAAAATACCGCACCTGCAACAAAGTAAGGCGGGAAAATCGTGGTGTGCCAACCAGGAATTACCGATGTAGCAAAGTCAAAAGATACAATGGTGTGAACTGAGAGTACAAGGGGGGTTGCCAAACCGGCCAAAACCAGTGAAACCTCTTCAAATCGTTGCCAGTCTTTTGCTCTTCCGCTCCATCCAAAGGAAACTATACTGTAAATTCTTTTTGTAAAAGGAGTAATTGCCCTGTCTCTTATCATTGCAAAATCAGGTAGTAATCCAGTCCACCAGAACACCAGTGAAACCGAAAGGTAGGTAGAGATTGCAAATACGTCCCAGAGTAAGGGTGAGTTAAAGTTCACCCAAAGAGATCCAAACTGGTTTGGTATAGGCACTACCCAATAACCTAACCAAGGACGCCCCATGTGAATGAGCGGAAAAAGACCTGCTTGCATCACAGAAAAAATTGTCATTGCTTCGGCCGAACGGTTGATGGCCATTCTCCATTTTTGTCTGAATAGCAATAGTACAGCAGAGATGAGTGTCCCTGCGTGACCAATACCAACCCACCAAACAAAGTTTGTAATATCCCAGGCCCATCCAACGGTTTTATTCAAACCCCATACGCCAATTCCGGTTGCTATGGTGTAAACTATACAGCCCACTCCCCAAAGGAACGCGACTAAGGCAATAGAAAAAACTATCCACCAAGATTTATTAGCTCTACCTTCAACAGGTGCGGCTACATCAACAGTTACATCGTGATAGGTTTTTTCTCCTAAAACTAATGGCCTTCTTATAGGTGCTTCGTAATGAGACATATCCTTTTTTAAATGTTTCTAATTATACTTCTTCTGTATTTCTTACTTTCACTTGATACATTACATTTGGTTTGGTTCCCAAATATTCAATCAAATGATATTTACGTTTATCTTTTAATTTGGTAACAATTTCGGCTTTTTCATCGTTAATATCACCAAAAATCATTGCCCCTTTATCACAGGCTGCTGAACAAGCTGTTTGGAATTCACCATCCTTAATTGGCCTACCTTCTTTTTTAGCTTCCAGGATGGTTAGTTGTGTTTTTTGAATACACATTGAACATTTTTCCATAACACCTCTAGAGCGTACTGTTACATCGGGGTTTACCACCATTCTTCCAAGGTCATTATTCATATGATAATCAAAC
>NZ_CAXBAN010000363.1:0-2683 GCF_963973675.1 uncultured Planktosalinus sp.
AACTTTCTATTGACCCGGACTTACCAACAGAAGAATGTTTTCCAACTGCCGTAAAAACGAAACCAAAAGTTGAAAAGGACAGTGTTTCAAACTATCCAAAATTTATTACTCCATTTGAAATAAAAAGAGCTGCCAACATTCAAGGTGTTTTTATAGAGCTTATGGAAGGTGGTGTTGACACTGACTATTTGGTGATTATCAATACTGATGAAGAAGAGTTTAGAAAAAGCTTCCCTAAAACAGAAAACGCATCCATTCCTTTAGAGCACATCAAAAATGAAATGGTCACTATTACCATCACCTCAGATTTATACAGAATTCAAAAGAAGCTTAAAGTGAATATTCAATAATTGCACCTCAAGGATAATATTATTTTGTTTTATTTTTCGTTAGCATAAAAAAATAACTTGTAATTTCGCTGCAAACCATCCATATACTATGTCAAAGCCAGTTTTATTTTTAAAAGACGCATCTATATATCAAAGGGAAAGCCTCATACTTTCTGAAGTCAATGTGTCAATTAACAAGGGAGAGTTTGTTTACCTAATAGGAAAAACCGGGACCGGAAAGAGTAGTTTTATGAAAACCTTGTATGGTGATATTCCCCTTTTGGAAGGAGAAGGAGAAATTGTAGATTTTGATTTGCGAACACTCAAAGAAAAAGACATCCCTTTTTTGAGGCGTAAACTGGGAGTGGTATTTCAGGACTTTAAACTTTTGAATGACAGGACGGTTCATGACAACCTGCTCTTTGTATTGAAGGCTACCGGCTGGAAAGACAAAAGCAGTATGAACACAAAGATTGATGAAGTGTTGGGCAAAGTGGGCATGAAAACCAAGGGTTTTAAATACCCTTATCAACTATCAGGTGGAGAGCAACAGCGGGTGGCCATTGCACGGGCACTTTTAAATGACCCGGAGCTGATTTTAGCAGATGAGCCCACAGGAAACCTAGACCCCCAGACTTCAGTAGAAGTGATGGAAGTGCTTCAGGATATTAATAAAAACGGCAATACTATTTTGATGGCTACTCACGACTATGCTTTGCTACTCAAATATCCTTCCAAAACACTCAAATGTGATGAAAATCAAATTTTTGAAGTAGTACAGAAAACGGTTTAAGCCATGTATACTATTCTAAAAAATAGTGTAAAAAAATTGCTGCCCAAGAAGCTTCTCTTTCGGTTTGAACCTTTTTTTAGAAAACTCCTTCGGTTTCATTACAAAGGCAACAACTACCAATGTCCAGTTTGTGAAACCAAGTTAAACACTTTTATAGAACTTGAAAAAGGTGACTTATTATGTCCTGCCTGTGGTAGTAGAAGCCGTAGCAGAAGACTTTTGCAATTGCTCAAAGAAAACAACCTGATACAAGGAAAGGTTCTTGATTTTTCACCTCCACGTGGCTTTTATGAACTTATGAATAACGCACTAAAGCGTTCTTATTACCCAACAGATTTTGAAAACCAGTTTCTGGCACACTATCACTATGACATTACTGCAATTCCACACCAGGATGCTTATTTTGATTTGATCTTGTGCTATCATATTTTAGAGCATATCCCAGAAGATACCAAGGCCATGGCTGAATTATATCGAGTGTTGAAACCCAATGGTGTTTGCTTTATACAGACACCATTTAAGGAAGGTGATATCTATGAAGATGCTACAATCACTTCAGCTGAAGCAAGACTGAAAGCTTTTGGACAGGAAGATCACGTCAGAATTTACTCTGTTGAAGGATTGAAACAGCGGTTGGAACACGCTGGGTTTAAAGTAAAAACCACAATTTATGAAGCTGCTAAAAACGATTATAACGGATTGAAAAGCGAAACGATTATAACTGCCTATAAATAATGTTTTTGTCCTAACTAAGCTAAAAGCAACCAAATGATATCTATTTTAATCCCAACATACAATTACAACATCACAACACTTGTTTCAAGTATTGCATCGCAGATGGAGGGGTTGGAAATAGACTATGAAATCCTGGTACTTGATGATGCCTCCAACGATTTAGAAATCAAGGCAAAAAACAAAGAAATAACCTCCATTACAAACTGTTATTTTTTGGAAAGTTCAGAAAATAAAGGCCGTACTGCAACCAGACAGGCACTTGCAGAAAAAGCCAACTACGATCGCTTGTTGTTTATGGATGCTGATGTACTCCCTAAAGACAATGATTTTATGAAGAAGTTTGGCGTGGAAAAGCAAAACTACGATGTTGTTTTCGGAGGGATTACCTATGATGAAGAAAAGCCTGAAAAGGAAAAAATTCTTCGTTGGAAATACGGCAAAGCACGAGAAGCCAAGTCCGTTTCTGAAAGGAAAAAAATGCCACACCTTTCCATCATCTCACAGTGTTTTTTAATTCAAAAAAAAGTGTTTTTGCAAGCCAATGATTTTTATGACAATGTGTATGGAGTGGATGTATTGTTTGCTCAAAACTTAGAAAAGATGAATGCTAAAGTGCTGCATATAGACAATCCTATTGTTCACCTGGGTCTGGAAAGCAGCCAAAGTTTTATCAACAAATCAAAAAAAGGTTTGGAGACACTCTTCAAGTTTGAAAAAGAATCTAAAATACCCAACGATTACAGGCCTATTCAAAAAGCTTATCGGTCTTTGGAACGAAATAAATTAGATTCCTTTTTCATCAAAACCATCCAACTTTTTGAAAAAA
>NZ_CAXBAN010000364.1:0-2663 GCF_963973675.1 uncultured Planktosalinus sp.
GTGGATGCGATGATTAAACACAACTCAGGCATCAACACGGCAAAAGTTTTTTGGCGCGAAAGCGGTACACAAAATTATCAGGAAACAGCAATGAGCTTTGAAGGAGATGATCTATGGGTGACTGAGTTGTCTGTACCGGGCGATGCCACCTCAATCGAGTATTATATATGGGCTGAAGCCAATTCCGGAAAAACCTTAACCCGACCCCTGGTAGCTCCGGAAGGGTTCTGGACTTTTGAGATTTCAAGCCTTTCAGCAGGAGATTGGGCACAGCAACATATTGCAGGACCTTATCCCAACCCGGCCTCAGAAAAAGTGTCGTTTAACCTAAATACCATTTCCGGTGAAATCAATATCACCATTCACAATGTGTTGGGACAAAAAGTATATGAGAATACCATTGAAAACGGTCATGGAAAAATAACACTTGACCTAAACCCCCGGTGGAAAGGAGCTTTGTTTGTTACATTTTCGGGTGAGTTTGGAAAGGTACATAAAAAGGTATTAAAATTTTAAAACCGACTGAACATCATAGGCTGCTATTTGATCTCTTCCGTTAAGGAACTCTAATTCCATCAGGAAGTTGCATTGAACAATCACTCCACCCAAATGTTCGATAAGCTCACATGCGGCTTTTGCGGTTCCTCCGGTAGCTAAAACATCATCGTGCAATAAAATCAAATCACCTTGTTGTATAGCGTCTTCATGCATTTCGATATGGTCATCACCATATTCCAAGGCATAACTGCGCTGAATGGTTTTGTGGGGTAGCTTTCCGGGTTTTCTAATGGGTACAAAGCCGGCATTGAGCTTTTGAGCCAATAAGGTGGCAAAGAAAAACCCGCGCGACTCAATACCCACCACCTTGTCAATTTTTTTACCCTGAAGGAGTTCAATGAGCTGTTCCAAGCAGGCAGTAGTAGCTGCCGGGTCATTTAACAAAGGGGTGATGTCTTTAAAGAGGATGCCCGGTTTAGGGAAGTCGTGAATGTCACGAATGTATTTTGATAAATCCATAAGAGTGTTTTGAATGTGATTAAAGATAAAAAATATACCCCACATCCCCTCGATGAAGGTTCAAAAGATTGGTGTTTTTTTTGTAGGGAGATACATTTAAAAAACACATTGATAGAATCAGGCTTACTTGTTTGCCAACGCTCTAAATTATTTCTTCTTTTTCCCTCTTACCTTAGTAGCCCAATAGCCTACTGCGGTTGCTGCCAATGCTGCAAAAGCGACTGCTAGAGTACCCTTTCTTTTATAAACAGCCTTTCCGGTTTTTTCCGCGACTTCTTTACCAATTATTTTTCCACTTTCTTTCAATATTTTTCCTTTAGTTGACATGTGTTGTTTTTTAGATTTTAAATAGAACTGCCCAATACTTAGGCAGCACTCTATAAGATCAACAATAATTAGCAAAACAACCGTTAAGAAGTTTTTAAATAACAATATATTAACTAAATGGTTGTCTTATGGTTGCAAGGGCGTTGGTTTGTAAAGTTGAGATGATGCTTAATGCGGTCACTTATGGAATGTTATGACAAATACCTTGTTACCATCGGTTTTTTGTTCATTTATTTTCTGAGTAAATAGTTTCTGAAGTCCCATCAAATAAGGAAGTCCTTTCAACAAGGTTGAACGGGATGTGTCGAGAATAGATAGAAGCTGTAACCTGCTTACAAATAAAACGGGCAGGAGTGACCAAAGAAAAACAACAAACAGGACCTCTTTCAAAACTACATACTTCTTAACCTAGCTCTGCAAAGGGTTCTGAAGGCGCACCTTGTCCTTCTGAATTTTAGAGTTTAGGGTCTTATAGAATTGTTAAAGAAGAGCATTCACATTTGACACAGCAGTATATTTGCATAAAAAAAATAAAGCTATGAAATGCCTATTATCATGGTGCCAATCTAACAAATTGATTCGCAAGGTATTTCATCTAACCTATTAAAAACAAATAACTATAACCGGATGAAAATAACAAACTATGTACCCTTGCTTTTTGTGGGATTGCTCCTTGTTTCCTGTAATGAGATGACTCAAAAAATGGACGCTCAACTGGATAAACTTAACCAACAAACTGATCGTTTAGACTCTTTGGTGGACAAGAATATGAACAAGTTGGAAGATTTAGATTCGCTTGTGGATCAAGGCTTGAAAAAAATCCCTGACTTGGATTCTGTCTTAACGCGTGAAGGTGCAAAAATCAAACAAATAGATTCCATTGTAAAACGTGCGGCTTCAAAAATAGATACCTTGAGCAATAAATTAAATTTTTAATGCAATTGGCCATCGTGCGGGTTGGTATTAGAAAGCAACTTATTTACTTTATGTGAATGTGTGCCTTGAAATGTATGCTATGGCTCATTTATGCTTAATATGAGTTAGACTTATGTCTTATAAACCTTTAGTCAATTACTCATAAAGCGGAACCCCATCATAGGCCACAGGGTCTAAAATGGAGGGCACATTACTGTTGATTTTAGGGCTAAAGAGGTCTTTGCTCACGGTATAGGGGTGGAGTTCTTCTTCGGGATAGGGAGTCGCCATAAGTTGTTGAATATCGGTTTCGGTGAGGCTGTCTGTGAGCCAGTCCTGTTCGTTTTTGGCAGCAATGAGAATGGGTTGTCTTTTCTTCTTGTTGTGTATTTTTTCAAAGAGGG
>NZ_CAXBAN010000365.1:0-2662 GCF_963973675.1 uncultured Planktosalinus sp.
ATAACCGTTTTACCCGAATTATTACAAAGTCCTTTTGAAGCTTCAATTTTAAAAAGAGCCATTGAAAAAGGATTGGTTGAAATTCACTTTCATAATCTAAGAGATTATGTGACCGACAACTACAAACAAGTAGATGATTACCAATATGGAGGCGGCGCAGGAATGGTAATGATGATAGAACCCATAGATAAATGCATTACAAAGCTTAGAAGTGAACGCTCCTATGACGAAATAATTTATATGACACCAGATGGTGAAACACTGAATCAAAAAACCGCGAATTCTTTGTCTCTCAAAAAAAACCTAATTGTTCTCTGCGGTCACTATAAAGGGGTCGATCAACGCGTGAGAGATCATTTTATCACACGTGAAATTTCAATTGGTGATTATGTTTTAAGTGGAGGTGAACTGGGTGCCGCTGTACTTTGTGATACTATCATTAGACTTATACCTGGAGTTCTGGGTAATGAATCCAGTGCGCTTACAGATTCTTTTCAAGATGATTTATTAGCACCCCCAATTTATACAAGACCCTCTGAATACAAAGGCTGGAAGGTTCCGGAAATACTATTGAGTGGTAATTTTCCAAAAATTGAAGCCTGGAGAGAGGAAGAGGCTTACAAAAGGACCCAAGAGAGACGTCCGGATTTATTGGATGAATAATTCTGAAAAGATTGAATTGAATTTCAATTTAAATATTTATATTTGCACCCGCATTTTGATATGCAATCATTTCAACCTCTGGCGAGAATCGTGAATGTTGTTTTGATTTTAATTCCAACTTAAGAAAAAATGGAAGATTTAGTAAAATTTGTACAAGACGAATTCGTTACCAAAAAAGAATTCCCAAAATTTAGTGCCGGTGACACCATCACTGTGTATTACGAAATTAGAGAAGGTGAAAAAACAAGAACCCAGTTTTTTAGAGGAGTGGTTATCCAGTTAAGAGGAACCGGTGCTTCTCAAACCTTTACCATAAGAAAAATGTCTGGAGATGTTGGTGTAGAGCGTATTTTCCCTATCAACCTTCCAACTTTGCAAAAAATTGAAGTAAATAAAAAAGGTAGTGTTCGAAGAAAAAGAATTTTCTACTTCAGAGAACTTACCGGTAAAAAGGCAAAAATTAGAGAAAAAAGAAAATAGTTTTTATCTAATCTACACTAAAATTAAAGCCCCGCAGAGCGGGGCTTTTTTTATGAACCTTTGTTAATAACTCAAGTTAATAAAATGTTGATTTATAATAGAATAAAAAGTAGGCACATAAAACTTAAGGTGCTATATTTGAATATCAAAATTAATTCACACATTGTTAATTCAGGTTTGAAATTAGTTTTGGTCTAAAGAAACGTTCTTTGTCACTTGTTTAATTGTTGATAGAAATACTCCTCCAATTATTTGGAGTTGTACTAGACGATTAAGCTAAGTTGTCTATTAATTTTGAACCTATAATCTCACGATTGTTAGTTCAATTTTAAGAGTACCAAGTAAAGTAAATCACGGTGCAGCAATGTAACAATTCTGTCTCAGAAATCTTATGATTTACCGGTAACCATTTATTTTACTTAATTACAATTCGAAGTAGCTAACACTAAATTGAAATGTATTTTGGACAATTGAACTTTCTTTACGACAACTTTTGCATTTGCCTGAGTACTACCTGAATTTAACAATTCAGCACTGGTATGAGAGTGTAAGAGTTAGGATGAGAACCAAGGCCAACGTAGTTGCGTCTCAGTTCAAAATCCGGTGAGGTAGTTCACGACACAGGTCACGTAATCATCCTGTCAAGTCATCGCAAGATGAGTCGGTAAAGAATTATTATCTAGAAAGCCATCCACCTCTTGAGGCGGATGGCTTTTGTCATTTTATAGGAATATTTTTATTCTTGTGTTGCTAGTTGCTTAAACTTTCCTTTGCTTTTTCTTATACGCACGGCCACGACTTTATATTCAGGACATTTAGCTTCAGAGTCATGAATATCACCGGTCAAATTGTTAATCATTATTTCAGGAAAATGGAATGTAGTACTCAAAACCCCTTCCTTTACTTCATCTGTGATACGGGCTTTTACATCCACCTTTCCACGTGGTGACTCAACACACACGTAGTCGCCTTCAGCTATAAAATGTTTTTGTGCATCATCAGGATGAATCATTAGGTAATCATCACCAAGCAATTGCTCGTTACCCGTTCTGCGCGTCATTGCACCACAATTATAATGTTCCAACTCGCGATTGGTAGTTAAAATATAAGGGTAGTCTTTAGCGTGATCGACCAGTTCTGTAGTTTCACGCCATTCTTTAAATATAAAACGCCCCTTCCCTATCTTAAACTCTTTCTGATGTAAAATCTGTGTATCTGTACCGTCTATAGCTACAGGCCATTGTTTTCCGTTATTACCTAGGTTTTCCCAGGTTATTCCTGCAAAGAAAGGTACGATTTGAGAAATTTCCTCTAGCATGGTTTTGGGATCATAATCGGGTTGCGGATAACCCATTCTGTTCATAATATCCACAATTATCTGACCGTCAGGCTTAGCCTTACCATAAGGCTTAACAACCTCTCTAACAGCCTGTACTCTACGCTCACCATTGGTGAAAGTACCTCTTTTTTCAAGAAATGAAGCTCCCGGTAAAATTCCATCTGCCTATTTGGCTGTTTC
>NZ_CAXBAN010000366.1:0-2660 GCF_963973675.1 uncultured Planktosalinus sp.
ACAAGTTCTCATAATACCATCATAAAAATTATCAAGTATTGCACCAAATGGATGCCTTAATTAACCACTGGAAATCCCAAAACGATTCACGTCATATCTTTTTAAGTTGCTATAGAATGATGACTTCAAACATGCTTGAAGCAATCAATAAAAAAGAGTTTCACGATTCGGATTGGATATACAAGTTACTTCACAAATTTGCCGATTATTATTTTAATGCTTTAAAGTGGTATGATTGCGGTGAAGAAGTGCCTAGAGTTTGGCAGGAAGTACACCAACTCACTCAAACAAAAAAAATGAGACACGTGCAATACTTGCTCATAGGTGTTAATGCCCATATCAATTATGATTTGGTACTGACACTTGTTGATATGTTAAATGAAGAATGGGACCAACTCTCAGAAAATGAGAAAATTAAACACTTTGAAGACCATTGTAAAGTCAATGAAATTATAGGTGCAACAATTGATAAAGTTCAAGATGAAATTCTGGCACCGGCCGATCCAGTTTTGAAATGGATAGACAACGCTTTCGGACGCCTGGATGAACTGCTACTTTCAAAACTTATAAGCTCTTGGCGTAAAGATGTTTGGGACAATGCACTGCATATGATGGAAGCAATTGAAACCAGCGACCGTGAAAAACTGAGGCAATCTATCGAAGACCAGGTCTGCAAACGAAGTGTTTTACTGGCATTCGGGAATTGATTGAAAAATATATAAACTATTAAAATATTTTCTGCTACATTTATCATCAAGAATAAAAAACGAAAATCAAAAAAATCCTACATTATGAATCCAATATTTAAAAATGTACTTGCAGTTGTAGCAGGAATTTTAATTGGCGGTCTTGTCAATATGGCAATTATTATGATGAGTAGTTCTGTTGTTCCTCCACCTGAAGGTATAGATATCACTACCGTGGAAGGTTTAAAAGAGGGTATGCCCCTTTTTAAACCTATCAACTTTTTGATGCCCTTTTTGGCACATGCTATTGGAGTATTGGTTGGAGCATTTATAGCAGCCAAAATTGCAGCCAAAAATAAGATGACGCTTGCACTATTGATTGGAGTTTTCTTCTTATTAGGTGGAGTTGCCAATGTGATGATGCTCCCTTCCCCAATGTGGTTTAATTTGACAGACCTGCTTCTTGCTTACATTCCAATGGCTTGGATTGGTGGAAAACTTGCAATGAATAAAAATTAAACGCCAAAAAATAATAAATTCAAAGAATAGTATATAAATAAAAAAATCCCCGATAAACGGGGATTTTTTAGTTTTAGGAATGTATTGCCCGGTCTTCTGTTGCTGCGAGCGCAGCTTCTTTGACCGCTTCTGCATAAGTGGGGTGTGCATGACTCATTCTTGCGATATCTTCAGCACTTGCTCTGAACTCCATAGCAGTCACGGCTTCGGCAATCAGGTCAGCCACTCTGGCTCCTACCATATGAACTCCGAGTATCTCATCTGTTTTCTTATCTGCAAGAATTTTCACAAAACCATCAATATCACCACTGGCACGTGATCTTCCCAATGCTCTCATTGAAAATTGTCCTACTTTGTATTCTGCTTTGGCCTCTTTAAGTTCCTCTTCTGTTTTTCCAACTGAAGCCACTTCGGGCCAGGTATAAACCACTCCGGGGATTAGATTGTAATCAATATGTGGTTTTTGTCCGGCGATCACTTCGGCTACAAAAACGCCTTCTTCTTCTGCCTTGTGAGCAAGCATTGCACCACGCACCACATCCCCAATGGCAAAAATATTTTTTATGTTGGTTTGTAAATGGTCGTTGACTTCTACCATACCTCTTTCGTTTATCTTAACCCCGGCTTTATCGGAGGCAAGTCCTTCTGTGTAAGGTTTTCTTCCCACTGATACTAAGCAATAATCGCCTGTAAATGTTACATCTTTGTCGTTTTTGTCTTTGGCAGTCACAGTAACTTCTTTTCCTTTAACTGAAACACCATTTACTTTATGTGACAGATGAAATTTCACACCTTGTTTTTTCAATACTTTAGTGAGTTCTTTGCTTTGTGAGCTATCCATTGTAGGTAGTATGCGATCCATATATTCAACAACAGTAACTTCAGATCCTAAACGACGATACACCTGACCTATTTCCAAACCAATTACGCCACCGCCAATCACAATCATATGTTTAGGAACTTCCTTTAGAGAAAGTGCTTCTGTAGAGGTGATGACTCGTTTTTTATCAATTTTGATGAAAGGAAGTGTTGATGGTTTTGAGCCTGTTGCAATAATGATATTTTTAGCTTCGATTGTCTCGGTTTTACCACCCTTCTTTTTTATATCAATGTGTGTAGCATTTTTAAAAGAGCCTGTGCCTTCAAAGACCTCTACCTTGTTTTTACTCATTAAATATTCTATTCCCTTGGTGTTTTGATCTACAACTTCTGCTTTACGTTCAATCATTCGTTTGAAATTAAGCTTTACATCACCGGGTATTTCAATTCCATGATCTTTAAAATGCTTAAGTGCATCTTCGTAGTGATGTGAAGAATCCAGCAGGGCTTTTGATGGTATGCAACCTACATTTAAACAGGTGCCCCCTAAGGTTGAATACTTTTCAATGATAGCGGTTTTCATTCCCAATTGTGCGCAGCGAATAGCGGCAACATAACCTCCGGGACCCGACCCTA
>NZ_CAXBAN010000367.1:0-2658 GCF_963973675.1 uncultured Planktosalinus sp.
AAATAAAGCCAATTATCAATTGTGCTGTCCTAAGGAAATAACAATATTACATTTACTAGTGAAAGTTTTAGAAATACAAAAGCCCCAACAAAAGCGGGGCTTTTTGTGATCGCGAGAGGATTCGAACCTCTGACCGTCCCGACTTAAAGTCGGGATGCTCTATTTAGAAGAGTTTATGAGGTTTTTGATAAATTTTTTTGATTTCATTTTTTTTACTTTTAACTCTCTTTGGTAAGCTTCATTCTTTGTTTCATAAAATTCAGAATAAACTATTTCCCAGTCTTTAGCATTAGAGGTAAAACCTTTGTGATTTGAGAGGTGCTTTTTTAAACGATTATCTAAGGTGTCACCCGTATGACCGATATAGAATCGATTAAGGTTTTTTGAATATAATATATAGAAGTAAAACGCCATAAAATATAAAGCCCCACAAAAATATGTGGGGCTTTTTGTGATCGCGAGAGGATTCGAACCTCTGACCGTCTGCTTAGAAGGCAGATGCTCTATCCAGCTGAGCTACGCGACCATTCATTCTTTAAAATCAAAATGAAATATTCAAAAATTGGTTTAACCAAAAGATCAATTTGTCGGGGTGGCAGGATTCGAACCTGCGACCTCCTGCTCCCAAAGCAGGCGCGATAACCGGGCTACGCTACACCCCGAGGTGTTTTTTGCGGAGAGTGTGGGATTCGAACCCACGCGACAGTTACCCGTCGACAGTTTAGCAAACTGCTCCATTAACCACTCTGGCAACTCTCCAATTTTATAAGATCTTTAGCATCTAAAAATGCGGTTGCAAATGTAAGTCTTCATGTTTTATGAAGCAACAAAAATACTGAATTTTTAGGTTTAAATTTTTTCGCAATCCAAAATAACTTTTGATTTGTTTTGAAGGGTGGTGAAAAACAAATATTTATCCCCACCATCTCTAATATTCCATTTCTTTTTTATGATGCTCACCGACTCAGGAAAATTGCGAACACTCACATTTGCTTTTGTATTTCGGTATGTTTTTTTGATTATTGGTTTACTATACTGAACAGTGTGTTGTAATAAAAATTTTCGGCCAGGAAAATCAATTAGCTCATTTGAAGTAAACAAGTGTGAATTTTTAGATAGTTTTTTTAGATTAAATTCATTGCAAAGTGCACCAAATAATCCGCTTTTCATTATTGAGGCATTAGGCTCGTATAAATATTTTTCAGGAAATTCTACATATTTTTCTTCATATTGATTTAGTACACTTTCAAATTTTTCAACGTTTCCTTTTTTTATATTGATTGTTTTAACCTTAATTTCATCTGTTCTGTTTTTGCATAATAACCATAAAAGTTCCTTTACCTCGTTTTCAACTGCCACTACATGAATTTCAAACACATGTTTTAGTTCTTTAATTCCTATAGAAAGATCAAGCATAGGAGAGCTTTTAATTAACAAGTAATTGCATTTACTCATTAAATATTCAAGGTGCTCTACAACATTTGGCAAACAGTCTTTTAAATAAAAAACCTTGCCCTTTAAATCATTTCGTCGGGATGGGTCAACAAACAATACATCAAAATGTTTGTTTCTGATTTTTTCAAGCCCGTTGCCAGCAAAACAATTTACTGATGCATCTAATTGTGAAAAGTTATGTTTTGCTATTTTGGAAAGGTTTTCATCCATTTCAAAATGATAAACTTCTTTAAAGTATTTTGAAAAAAAATAAGAATCAACACCAAAACCGCCTGTAATATCAGCAATTGAATTTCCGCTGATCAAAGTAGCTTTATACTGAGCTGTAATTTCAGATGAAGTTTGCTCTAGATTTATTTTTGGAGGGTAATAAATTTGACTCGTTTGATACCAACTTGGAAGTTTCTTTTTTGCTGTTTTTTTTCCTTCAATTTGTTGAATTAACTCTTTGTTTTGGATATTTTTAAAAGGACTTTTTTTAAGTGATAATTGAACTAAATTAGTCTTTATGTTTTCACTAATAAAATCTTGAAATGGTTTATTTAATAATTCTTTATTCAATGTGAGATTTAAATATTCTTTGTGAGTCCCTTGACAATTTTATATTCAAATAAAAATTCTTTTGAAATTACTTTTATTACTGTGTAAACTGGAACCGCAGCAATCATACCTAAAACACCAAAAAGTAAGCCTCCTATTAAAATAACCAAAAATATTTCTAACGGATGCGACTTTACACTATTTGAAAAAATTAAAGGTTGACTTAGAAAATTATCAATTAATTGACCAATAATAAAACCAATCATGACATAAATTGTTGTTGGTAAAATTTCTGAACTAAAATCTTGACCCAAATTGCTTGACATAGTTAAGAAAAGCATCAATATTCCACCAATGATAGGCCCTACATAGGGAATGATATTTAGTAGTGCACATAAAAAAGCAATAACGATAGCATTTTCAATACCAAAAAGTAATAAAATAAAGGAATAAAAGATAAATAAAATCAATATTTGAAATACCAAACCAATAAAATAGCGTGATAAAAGACTTTTTATTTTATTAAGAGAGTTTGAAAATCTGGATTCAAATTCGTCAGGGATCAAAGTCAATATTCCATTTTCGAGTAACCGGCTATCTTTTAGTAGAAAAAAGGAAATAAAAACAACAGAAAAAAGCCCTATGCTAAAGCTACCTAAAGCA
>NZ_CAXBAN010000368.1:0-2655 GCF_963973675.1 uncultured Planktosalinus sp.
AACTTCCTCAAACGAAGTAAATTTAATAAACTCCCAGCGTTTTGACTTATACCTTTCATAATTAACCACAGTATAACCCAACCAGGTAATTCTGTATGTTTCTTTATCATAATAGAGTACAAATTCATCATCAGGCGATTTGCCTGAACCTCTGCCAAATCCAATGTGAATCACTCCATAGTTTTTTCGCATAAGTTCTTCATCAAGACGCTGAGTGAAAAGGGTTCCTTCCTCCAAAAACGCAAACGGTCCGGCAACTATATAAAAAGCCAGATCAAATTGTCTTTTAAACACCTGTTGATTAATTAAATTGTCGCTATCTTGAAGCCATAAACTATTGCCGTCAAAGGCAGCATTAAAACTGTTGTTTTCAATTTGCATTCTTTTAGTTGGCAAATCAACTTTGTATATTGATTTCTCAAAAGGAAAGCTACAAGAAAACTGTAAAGTGTTAACTGTTTTCCATTCCTCTTTACCTCCATAGTTCTTAATAATTTTATCGAACTCAGAAAGGGGTTCAGTATTATTTTTGTTCATATTTTGTTGATTATACTCTGGTTCCGTTTTATTATCTTGACAGGAAATAAAAGAAAACAAAGCAATCAAAAAACAAATTTTTATATTCATAGTAGGTTGAAAATTAATTGAACAATAAAGATAACTAAACTCTAAAAGATAAAGAGTATTCTCTGCCTTTTAGTTTTATAAAAAAGAAATATCTTTGAGTTATGCAAAAATATATAAGCAGTATACAAAACCCATTAATCAAACAACTTTTACTCCTTCAGGAAAAATCACGGGAGCGTAAAAAATCAGGGCTCTTTGTTGTTGAAGGTGAACGTGAAATATCTCTGGCTGTCAAAGCAGGTTATGAAATTGTATCACTTTTTTACTGTAAAGAAATATATTCTGAAAGTGTTTTAATGCATTTAATCAATCAACCCATTGATCGTATTGAAGTACCCATGGAATTGTATAAAAAAATTGCATATCGTGAAAGTACAGAAGGAATTATTGCCATCGTAAAAGCCAAAACACATTCGCTAAACGAAATAAAATTTAAAACTGAGACACCACTAATTCTAGTAGCTGAAGCCCCTGAAAAACCTGGAAATATAGGTGCCATTTTACGAACTGCAGATGCCGCAAACCTCGATGCAGTATTCATTGCTAACTTAAAAACAGACTTATACAACCCTAACGTAATCAGAAGCAGTGTGGGTTGTCTGTTTACAAATCAGGTTGCTACTGGTTCTACTTCTGAAATAATAGCTTTTTTAAATGAAAATAAAATCAGTTATTATTGTGCCGCATTACAGGCCAGCAAAAATTATATTGAAGTCAATTTCAATTCGGCTGCAGCTATTGTAGTGGGAACAGAGTCAACAGGGTTAAGTGATGCCTGGCTAGAAAATGCAACTCAAAACATCATTATCCCGATGGAAGGAGAAATAGACTCAATGAATGTGTCTGTTGCCGCTGCAATTATTATCTTTGAAGCTAAACGACAACGCAATAACAAGTAACTTCAAATTTAAATAGTATTAAATTTTCCAATTTAAAATTGGCACGATCACTTTCTTTCTATGGAACCAAACACTCTTTTTTATATCCTAATTGGCTTGCTGACAATCAGCTTTATAACTGATAAATGGTTGAGCCATCTCAATGCAAAAAACTTTGACAAACCGATCCCTGATGAATTAAAAGATGTTTATGATGAAAAAGAATATGAAAAATCACAAGACTATAAAAAGGTAAACTACAAATTTGGATTACTGAGCTCAACAGTGATGTTTATCATTACTATGCTATTTTTCTTTTTAGATGGATTTGCTTTTGTAGATGCTGTTGCAAGAGAGTTTTCCAGCAACAACATAGTGGTCGCTTTACTCTTTTTTGGGATACTTTTTTTTGCTTCCGATCTAATCTCAACACCCTTTTCATATTTTGACACTTTTGTGATAGAAGAGCAATTTGGGTTTAATAAGAGTACTAAAAAACTGTTTTTTATAGATAAAATAAAGGGCTGGCTACTTACTGCTGTTCTTGGTGGTGGTATATTAGCTCTTATAATTTGGTTTTATGAAACCACAGGTCCAAATTTTTGGCTATACGGCTGGTTAATAATTACTGTTTTTTCCGTTTTCATGAATATGTTTTATGCCAGACTCATCGTGCCTTTGTTTAACAAACAGTCACCATTAGAAGATGGAAGTCTGCGAAATAAAATTGAGGAGTACGCAAAAAATGTCGGATTCAAACTCGATAACATTTTTGTAATTGATAGCTCAAAAAGAAGTACTAAAGCCAACGCTTACTTTTCAGGTTTTGGAAAAGAAAAAAGAATTACTTTATACGACACCCTAATAAAAGACCTTAATGAAGATGAAATCGTGGCTGTTTTGGCTCATGAGGTGGGCCATTACAAACGAAATCATATCATTGTCAATCTTTTTTCAAGCATTGTATTGACAGGTCTAACACTTTGGCTACTATCTATATTTATTGACAGCCCCCTACTCTCTCAAGCACTGGGTGTTGAAACACCATCGTTTCACATTGGATTGATTGCGTTTTTTATTTTATACAGCCCTATTTCAACGATTACCGGATTAGTAATGACTTACTTATCTAGAGTTTTTGAGTATCAGG
>NZ_CAXBAN010000369.1:0-2629 GCF_963973675.1 uncultured Planktosalinus sp.
AATTCCGCCCTTTACTTTTTGATTGAGTTGTACATTCACTGTGGCATCTAAAGGAAGCAAAACATCCACTCTGGATCCAAACTTGATAAAGCCACTGTCTTCAGCCTGAATTGCTCGTTCATCCACAACGGCATAATTGACGATGCGTTTTGCAAGTGCACCGGCAATTTGTTTGTGTAATACATCGCCAAAAACGGTGTTATTGACCACTACAGTAGTTCGTTCATTTTCTTCAGAAGATTTTGGGTGCCAGGCAACCAGGTATTTACCGGGATGATATTTTGAGTAAACAATTTTCCCACCAACAGGATAACGAGTTACATGAACGTTGATAGGCGACATAAACACCGAAATTTGCAGTCTTTTTTCGTTGAAATATTCTTTGTCAAACACTTCTTCAATCACAACAACTTTTCCGTCAACCGGTGAAAGAACATTGTGGTCATTGAGTTGAAATTCTCTTTTTGGATTTCTAAAAAACTGAAGTATAAGTAAGAAGAAGAGCATAAAAACAATTACAAGTGTTTTTTTCAATAGCTCATTCTCTAAAAAGAAGTGAGATGAAAGTGTAAGCAAAATTAGTATTGCTAATCCACCTAAAATAATTTTATGGCCTTCTTTATGAAACATAATCTGTTAAAATAATATATGTGTATATAAATGGTGCAGCATATAAAATACTGTCGAGTCTGTCATAAATCCCTCCATGTCCGGGAATGAGATTGCCACTATCTTTTACGCCTGCTTGTCTTTTAAATTTTGATTGAATTAAATCGCCAATTGGACCTAAAAAACTAATTAATAGTGCAAGTCCAACCCAAAATGTGGGATTAAAGATAACCAGATATTTAAAAATAAAAAAGCTAGCAATGATACAGGCAGTCATTCCACCCATAAAACCAGCAATAGTTTTTTTGGGAGAGATGCGCTCAAAGAGTTTTCTTTTACCAAAATATTTTCCTATCAAAAAAGCAAAAATATCATTAGCCCAAATAAGTATAAAAACCGATGCAATTAAAAAAGGTGAATAAACATTGTTGTAAAAAGGAATGAGGGTAATAAAAACAAATCCACTGATGAGATAGAGTATGGTTACTGCATATTTTTTCTTTTGAAACATTGGAATTAAATTTACCCAAAGCAAATCTTTTAATAAAAATAAATTGATAAAACCGGATAGGATGAGCAATAATTTTGTAGCATAAAAATCAAACCGGAAATATGAAAATGAGGCAATAAAAAGCAACAGAACTCCATAAAGAATGATGGATTTTAAGTGGATGAGATTTAAAAATTCATTCAAACATAAAACACCCAATATAGTGAAGAGAATGAAAAAAGAGTACTCAGAAATAAAGATAGAAGCAAGGAGGATAAAAACATAGATAGCCCCAGACAATGCTCTAACAATAAGTTCCTTCATATTATAAGTCTTCCAGAAGGAGCAAATATAAGTTTTTTGAGCTACTTCCGTAGGTCATAAAATCATTTTCTTTTTTGCTTTCGAAGTTTTTAATAGTAGTAATATTTGTGGGAATACTTTTTTTATTGGAGTTTTTAATTTTTCGCAATCCTTCTCCAATGGTGTCAACAAGTTGACTTGTTGTGGCAAAGATGATAAAATTATCAGGGAGCTCTTTTAGTTTTTTTTCTTTAATTTGATTGGAAGAAATTAAAATAGCCCCTACATCTGCCACCAGAGATTCGCACTGTGAAAAGAAAAATATAGCACTGTTTTTTTCAACAAACTTTAAATTATAGGAGTTAAATTTTGACTTTAAATTTTGGTTGGTACAATAAACATCTTTTTCATACCAGTCATTTTCCAATAGGATGTTGTCAAAGGCTTCATCGAGTTCCTCCATATTTTCACAATAGAGAAATTTTCCGCCGTTTTTTCTGAAGTTGTAGGTGAATTTTTCGTCAGTAGGTAGTGGTACTTCCGGTAAATATTTACTTCTTTCTTCTTTTGGGGATTCTTTGTCTCTAGCTTTTTTAAAAAGTTTTTTAAACAAACTCATTAATTACTTGTTTGAGGTGTTTTTTTCAGCTTGGCACCAAATATAAAAAAAACTTAATCCAAAAGCGAATTAAGTCAAGTTTAATATGAAAGCGAGAATTAAGTTATTCTTTCGGCTTTTCAATTTTATCCATTACAGCATCTTTTTCATTAAAATCTCTTTTTCCAAAAATTGTTTCTAAATTGTCTTTGAAAATGACTTCTTTTTCAAGTAGTACATTGGCCAGTTCAATTAATTTGTCTTTGTTTTTTTCAAGGAGATCAATGGCTCTTTTGTATTGAGATTCAATTAAGTTTGAAATTTCCTTATCAATACTTTCAGCTGTTTTTTCACTGTAGGGTTTCGTGAAATTGTATTCAGATTGACCGGAGGAATCATAATATGTCAGGTTTCCAATTGTATCATTCAAACCATAGATAGTCACCATGGCACGGGCTTGTTTAGTGACTTTTTCAAGATCGCTCAATGCTCCTGTTGAAATTTTATCAAAAATAACTTTTTCAGCAGCTCTGCCACCTAAGGTAGCACACATTTCATCGAGCATTTGTTCTGGTCTTACAATGAGGCGTTCTTCTGGTAAATACCAAGCTGCTCCCAGTGATTGTCCT
>NZ_CAXBAN010000370.1:0-2627 GCF_963973675.1 uncultured Planktosalinus sp.
AGAAATGGAAGCAAATGGTGAAATCAAAATTGTTGGAGGCGTTTATGATTTGGACACAGGAGCTGTTACATTTTTAGAATAACAAATTAAGTTTAAAACATAATTAAACTTTACAATCTATAACCTGAAGTTGATGAGTAAGTATCAGCTTCAGGTTATTAATATTATAACTGAATATTAGTTTATAATGTGCCTTAATTTCTGTATGGGTTTTCAATTCAATTTACAAAAACAAAATACTTTGTACCATTATAGTTATAAAGAAAATGCTATAAAAGGTTAGATAAACATGGATTAAAACATTAATTTTATAACATAAAAACATTTAAACATGAGTGACTTTTATAAATCGTTATTAAAAAACAATAAGAAATGGGTGCAAAGTAAATTAGACTTAGATCCGCAATATTTTAAAAAATTGGCTAATGGTCAACAACCACCTTTACTTTGGATAGGTTGTGCAGACAGTCGTGTGCCTGCCAATGAAATAATTGGCGCTCAACCCGGTGAGGTTTTTGTGCATAGAAATATTGCCAATATGATTGTGCATTCAGACATGAATATGTTAAGCGTGCTAGATTATGCGGTAAGCGTTTTAAAAGTTAAACACGTGATTGTTTGTGGTCATTATGGTTGCGGAGGCGTGAAAGCTGCTATGGGAAATCAGTCAATTGGTGTTATCGACAACTGGATCAGGCACATTAAAGACGTTTATAGACTTCATAAAAAACAACTTGACTCAATTGAAGATGAAGAAAAACGTTTTGACACTTTTGTAGAACTCAATGTAAAAGAACAAGTTTTTGACTTGGCAAAGACATCTATTGTTCAAACTGCCTGGAAAAATAATCAGGAACTAACACTTCACGGTTGGGCTTATGGAGTTGGATCAGGAATAGTTAATGACTTGAAAGTAAATATCAGTAATGATCAGCAATTGGAAGAAGTGTATCAGCTTAATTTTTAAACTTCTAGCTTCTCTTCTTTGCTTACATATTCATTTATGCTTTTAATCAATTTAGGAAGTACCATAGGTGCAAGTTTTGAAACAGGCTTGTACAAATAGGAAGCTTCCTTTTTTTCTTCATCTAAAAATGATAGTTTGTTTTCAAAAGAATTTATAAACAGAAGAATTACGCTGGCAATAAAGCCCATTTTCAAAATACCAAACAAACACCCCGCCAGTTTATTTAAAAGCCCTAAAGCGGCCATATTTGCTGCCTTGGTGATAATTTTAGCAACGCTTGAAACCAAAAAAACAATCCCAATAAAGGTAATTGCAAAAGCTGCAATATTTATTGAATGCTCATTCCAGTTTGTATAGGTAGTTATGAAAGTAGCTAAATAATGTGAGAAATAAATAGCGCCGACTATTCCTAAAAAAAGACCTATCAATGATGCCAATTGCACAAAAAAACCTTTTCTAAAGCCCTGAACAAGACCAATCAACAAAAAGATTCCTAAAACAATATCTATACTATTCATAAATTAGTGTTTAAGCTCAGTAAATATAGTAAAACTAGAAAGCGGTTTGTATCTTTGTCAAGATAAAAATTGGGAACAAAACATCTAAAATGGCATATGGCACGAGATATACAGTTAAAAGAGCGTTGGGAAAAAATAGTACATTTATTAAGCCAAAAGTTTGCTGACGGTGAAACGCTTGATATAGATGCCATTATCTATTTAGTTGGAGTTCAAGAGTTTGGTCGGTTTGACCGAAAATTTAAAAAAGATGAAAAGATAAATTTAATGCACATTGCAGTATGCCGGCTGTTGGAACCATTTGGGTTTTATGAATTTGACTATCAGGATGAAGAGGGCTGGCCTCACTATAAAATAAAAGAACAATTACCTCCTTTGAAAGCAGGCGAGCAGAGCATTTTAATGAAAGAAGCCATTGTAGAATATTTTTTAGAAAAAAAGATTGTATCTTAAATTCATTTTAAAAAGTTCAACCGGTGAGCGTTAAACTTCTTAAAGTAAACCTCACACTTCTGAATATATATTTTTAAATTTGCCCACTTTAAATCGCAAAAAATGTTAAAAAAAATAAAAGAGGCTATTAGTGAAGCTGAAAATTTTACAGCGACCTCCTTGCAAGAAGTAGAAGACTTTCGTATAAAATATCTAGGAAAAAAAGGAATTTTAAACGATTTTTTTGCCGCATTTAAAGAAGTTCCCAATGAGCAAAAAAAGGAATTTGGCCAAACAATCAACCAATTAAAACAAATTGCACAAGATAAGGTAGAAACACTTAAAAATAAGCTTGAAAGCAATGTTGAATTAAAGGGAGTTTACGGAGATTTAAGTAGACCCGGAGATCCTATTTCAATTGGAGGAAGGCATCCAATTTCCATTGTGAAAAATCAAATTATAGATGTGTTTTCACGCATTGGATTTAATGTGTCTGAAGGTCCTGAAATCGAAGACGACTGGCACAACTTTTCAGCATTGAACTTACCGGAATACCATCCTGCACGTGATATGCAGGATACTTTCTTTATACAAACCAATCCTGATGTTTTATTAAGAACGCACACTTCATCGGTGCAAGTGCGGTATATGGAAAATAACAAACCGCCCATCCGCACCATTTCCCCGGGAAGGGTATTTAGAAATGAGGC
>NZ_CAXBAN010000371.1:0-2624 GCF_963973675.1 uncultured Planktosalinus sp.
TCTTAAAGTAGGTGATAAAGTAAAAGGAAAAGTAGTCGTTATTGCAGATTACGGTGCTTTTATTGAAGTTGCCGATGGTGTTGAAGGATTAATTCACGTCAGCGAAATGTCTTGGTCAACTCACTTGAGAAGTGCTCAGGATTTTGTAAACGTTGGAGATGAAGTTGAAGCGGTGATTCTTACTTTAGATAGAGAAGAGCGTAAAATGTCGCTTGGTATCAAGCAATTGACTCCAGACCCTTGGACAGATATTACTAGCAAATTCCCAGTAGGTTCAAGACATAAAGGTGTTGTGAAAAACTTCACAAACTTTGGAGTGTTTGTTGAACTGGAAGAAGGGATAGATGGTTTGATTTATATATCAGATCTTTCCTGGACCAAGAAAATCAAACACCCAAGTGAATTCACCAATGTTGGAGATACACTGGAAGTGGTTGTACTTGAGTTGGATGTTGAAGGACGTAAGTTGAGCTTAGGTCACAAGCAAACTGAAGAAAATCCTTGGGATAAATATGAAACCGAATTTGCACTTGGAACCAAACATACAGCAAAAATCACTGAACTAGTTGACAAAGGAGCAACAGTTGAGTTTAATGAAGATGTTGTTGCATTTGTTCCTGCCCGCCACCTAGAAAAAGAAGACGGAAGCAAATTAGGAAAAGGTGAAGAAGCAGAATTCCAAATCATTGAATTCAATAAAGAATTCAAGAGAGTGGTAGCTTCTCACACTGTAATTTTCAGAGAAGAAGAAGCAAAAATCCTTAAAGATGCTGTGAAAAAGCAAGCAGACACTGCTGCCGAATCTAAACCAACTTTAGGAGATGCTAATGAAAAATTACAAGCATTGAAAGATCAAATGGACAGTAAAAAATAAATTTAACATCCATTGAATCATATTAAAAAGGCTGTCTGTATAGACGGCCTTTTTTATTTCAATTAACTAAAAATTGAAAATATCGGTTGGTTTTTTTTATGTACTTTTGTTCAAGATAAATTCACACCCTTCATGAGTCAAAAAGTGTTGCTTAACGAAACAGAAGTTCATATTGCACTTCACCGGTTAGCCTGCCACTTAATTGAAAATCATGACAACTTTCAGAATTCGGTTTTAATAGGTCTTCAACCCAGAGGGTCCTTTTTGGCCAATCGTTTAAAATATATTTTAGTAAACGATTATAAAATCAAAAATATTAATTTAGGATATTTAGATATTACCTTTTTTAGAGATGATTTTAGAAGGGGAGGAAAGCCACTAGAAGCCAATAAAACACAGATTGATTTTCTTGTAGAAGATAAAAATGTTATTTTAATTGACGATGTGCTTTATACAGGAAGAAGTATCCGTGCAGCATTAACAGCCATACAATCATTTGGAAGACCATTAGGTATAGAGTTATTAACTTTGATAGACAGACGATTTAGCAGGCATTTGCCTATACAACCTGATTATCGTGGTAGACAAGTAGATGCCATCAATGAAGAAAAAGTAAAAGTATGCTGGAAAGAAAATGAAGGGGAGGATGCTGTTTATTTAGTGAGTTAATGTTTTTTACTGAACTTTGATATCCTTTAGAGGCCAAAACATATCCAAAGACTTTGAAATAAATAGTTGAAAAATATAAATAAAACAATTAAATAATGAGTGAGTTAAGTGTAAAACACTTATTAGGAATTAAGTATCTCACACCCGCAGATATCCATCTTATTTTTGAAACGGCCGATCATTTTAAAGAGGTTATAAACCGTTCAATAAAAAAAGTTCCTTCTTTGAGAGACATTACCATTGCCAATTTATTTTTTGAAAACAGTACTAGAACCAGACTTTCATTTGAATTGGCTGAAAAACGTCTTTCAGCAGATGTGGTTAACTTTTCAGCTGCTTCATCTTCGGTTAAAAAGGGAGAGACACTCATTGACACCGTCAATAACATTCTTTCGATGAAAGTAGATATGGTTGTGATGCGTCATCCAAACCCAGGAGCAGGAGTTTTTTTGTCACAACATATTAATTCAAGTATTATTAATGCCGGTGACGGAGCTCATGAGCATCCAACCCAAGCCCTATTGGATTGCTATTCCATTAAAGAAAAACTTGGTGATGTAGCCGGAAAAAAAGTAGTGATTGTAGGTGATATTCTTCACTCACGGGTAGCATTGTCAAATATTTTTGCGTTACAATTACTTGGAGCAAAAGTTAAGTTATGTGGACCTAAAACACTTATTCCTAAATATATAAAATATTTAGGTGTTGAGGTAGAGTACAATTTGAGACAAGCATTGGAATGGTGTGATGTAGCCAATATGCTTAGAGTGCAAAACGAGCGAATGGAAATCAGTTACTTTCCTTCTGTAAGGGAATACACCCAGCAATATGGAATTAATAAAGTCCTGCTTGACACACTTAAAAAAGAAATAGTTATTATGCACCCTGGTCCTATCAATCGTGGTGTGGAAATAACTAGTGATGTGGCAGACTCCAAACAATCTATCATTTTGAATCAGGTTGAAAACGGTGTTGCTATAAGGATGGCTGTAATATATTTGCTGGCTTCAAAAATAAAACATAATGAAAGTTAATAAACGTAATAATTTTCAGCTTATAGAAGATGAAAAAGATAATGTTG
>NZ_CAXBAN010000372.1:0-2613 GCF_963973675.1 uncultured Planktosalinus sp.
AGGAAACCATAAAAAAGCATAATCAACAATTTGTTTTTCTTCAACATTTAACTCCGTTCCTCGTTCTAAGAAATTTTGAGTATCAGTCACTGCTTTAAGGATCGATTTATTAAGCTTCGCTAAACTTTCACTTCTGTTTATTGACCTATCTAAATCCTCAGAAATCCTATTTATATAATTAGAAGCTCTTATTTCATCCTTTCTTCCTTCATTCCAATTATTAATCTGTAATGCAATCAAAATTCCTATAACCACAAGAATTATTTCTCCAATTGCATAAATCAAATACTTACTGAACTTATTTTCAGAGAGTAATTTTTGTCTAATTTTTCTAAAGAATTGTATCATTGGTTATTGGTTGGTTATAATGAAGCACACCATTTTGTGTATGGTGCGTATCCCAAAGGCTATGCAGTATACACATTGAAGGTAGTAGTTTTTATTTATCTGTACCACTTTCAAGTTGTCGCGTGTATTCTTTTTCATCAAAATAGCCCTTAGATTCTTGAATGAACCCATCGTCATTGATCAGCCACTCCTCATACCCACTTATTCTAACTTTATTTCCAGTACCATTGATACCGCTATTAGTACCGGTAAGCGTCCAATGAAATGTTGTTTTGTCTTTGTTGGTAGACAAACTGTCCATTGAAACAACCATATCAGGAAAAGTCTCCATAAAACTTTTGGCAACTTTTGTTATCGCTTCTCTGCCTTCTGCCGGCAGACCATTATTTATCTGTAGCACCCCATCTTCAGCGAAAAAATAAGAGACAAAATTAGGTCTTTGGCTACACCATACCTGTGCATAACTCTTGGCAAAAACCTCTATATCAAATTTTTGCAGTTCTTCCGGTAAGGCTGTATTTGTGAATGAGATATTAATGAACTTCCATTCACCATCTTCCTTGATTAAGGTAAAATTGTCGATGTTATTTGTCCGGGGGACACCGTATTTATGTAGCGTAGCATCAGCCCAAACAAAAGCGATTTGCCCTTTATTTATGAGGATTTTGTATTCATTAACAGGTTCATAATATGGCTTTCGTTTTCCGTCTCGGTTTTTTTCTGTTTCAAAAAATTCGCTAATTGTGATAACGGAATTTTTCGAAACTCCATCTCGAAGGATAGCAATTCCCATGTTTGACTTGTTTGAAACTATGGATTCTAAAGTCTGATAGTCAGAATTACCTGCAGCAATCAAGAGCTTTTCTACAAGGGCTATTAATTCTTGTTCCTCTGGATTCCAGGAGTTTTCTTTTTGATCTTCTACAATCTTTTCAGCATTATTTGAATTGGATTGACAACTATAAAATAAGCTAGAACCAAGTACAAGAGTTAATAGTACAATACGCAATGTTTTTTTCATAATTGGATTTTTTAATTACAGCCAAGGTTAGTATATACAAAATGCCTTAGTATTTTATTGTTGTTATATAGCCATAAAGCGATTTATACAACATGAGTTTCTAAAAGTAAGTCTTCTTGGCAATCCTCTTTCATTAAACATCCAGCGGTTAAAAAAGCGATAAAGATTTGGGGGAGTACTCAAATATAGTTAAAAAAGAGAAACAACTGCTTTGAGAAGAGCAGTTTAAGGGTGAATTTGTTCTACTATTTTTTGCAAAACCCGGTTGGAGGAGCCATGCGGAAGTGCAATTGTTGGCAACCGGTTTTTGAAGGTTACTATGATAGGTGGTTCAACGGTTATTCATTGGGTCTTTCAGGAATGTAAACAAAATCAATTTCGATGGCATTTCCATAGTTTACAAGCATAGAACACAAGACTGAAACGCTTTTTCCATTGTGAATAGCGGGTTGCATCACCGGCATCTTTCTAAGTACTCTCAGGATTTCTGCCTGTATGCTTACTTCTGAATCTCTCACTTTCATTCCGGTTAGATGTCCGGTTTCATCAATTATAAAAAAAGCTTCAACCTGCTTGGGTTCTGAAAGATTTAACGCTTTAGATAAACTCAAGTTAAACTCCCGCTTGATAAAGGTCGCTACTTTATCATTAAAACATGCTTTTGTTTCTTCTTTAGAAAGCCCCTCACAACCTTCATAAACGGGTACCATATCTGCGTCTTTTAATACCATCCTGGCATCGGGACTAAAATTTGCTAAACCGTCATCATGTGCCATGATGCTGCACAAACTTAACATGGCTTGCTCCTCTTCTTTAGTTATATTTCCTTGTGCCATGACCTGTTCTTGAACAGCATTGATTTTCATGATCAATTCGCTTTCACCGTTTTTTGAGGGGGCTGGTGCTTCTTTGCACGAAACACTTAAAAGACCCATCGCGATGATTGAGATAGCAACGCCATTGTATAAGCGTTTTTTAATTTTTAAATTGAAGTTCATTTTTTTGGTTTTTAGGTTGGTGTCACTATTAGTATATACAAAATGTTTTAGCGCTTTTGTGTTGCTAAACACCCAAAAGACGATGTTTACAAAATGAGTTTCTAAATGTAAGTTTTTTTGATGACCTTTTTCAATAAACACTTGGCGAATAAAAAATTTCTCAAAGAAATAGGGGGAGTACTCAAATACAAACCAATTTGTTGAAATGGATTAATTGCACCGGTAAATGGTGTTAGGATCGGTTTT
>NZ_CAXBAN010000373.1:0-2583 GCF_963973675.1 uncultured Planktosalinus sp.
TGAAACGTCTAATTCAGGAATTCCACTTGTTTATTACATTGACCCTTTAGACAGCTATAAACAGGGTTCAACTTATCGCTACACTCGTCAGCTTTTTGATTTTTTAGAATCAGAAATAGGGATTGAGTATCCCTGGCAAAATTACAAACAAGTGCCCGTTCGGGATTTTCTTTATGCCGGTATGGAAAATACTACTTTGACAGTTTTTTCGGAAGCCTTTGTGGTGGACTCTATTGGTTTTACAGACCGAAATTATGTACATGTAAATGCTCATGAGCTTGCTCATCAGTGGTTTGGAAATTTGGTTACTGCAACAAGTAGTGAGCATCATTGGTTACAGGAAGGGTTTGCTACCTATTATGCTTTACTTGCCGAACGTGAAGTATTTGGTCATGATTACTATTACTGGAAACTTTATGAATCTGCTGAGCAATTAATAGAATTAAGTAATCAGGGAAAAGGGGAACCCCTGTTGAAAAAAGGAGCAAGTTCATTGACATACTACCAAAAGGGTGCCTGGGCGTTACATATACTCAGAGAACAAGTGGGAGATTTGGCTTTTAGGCAAGCGATTCAAAATTATTTAAAAAAATATCAGTTTAAATCAGCTGTTACAGAAGATTTTTTAAATGAATTAGAATACCTCACAAACCAATCATTAGATTGGTTTCGAGATGATTGGTTGAATCAGTTGGCGTTTAAAGCTACTCAGGCAATGAATTCGTTGCGAAAATCTCCTTTTATTGAGCACTATATGAGTTTATTGACTTTGTCAGACAAACCACTTGAAGAGAAGCAATCAATTTTCAATGTGCTTTTAAAACCACCTGTGAATGATTATTTAGGTCAGGCAGTGGTTTTTCAGCTATCAGAAGAAGCCATTGAACAAAGCATCCCTTTTTTTCAAAAAGCTTTTAGAAGTGAATCTATTCTGATTCGTCAGGCAATTGCTTTAAGCCTAGAAAAAATACCTTTAGAATTAAAACAAGATTACGAGACTTTACTAACTGATGCTTCTTATTTAACACAGGAAGCCGCCTTGTATCATCTATGGGTAAATTTTCCTGAAAAAAGATCACATTATCTTGATGCGACTTCCAATTTTATTGGCTTTCAGGACAAAAATGTGAGACAGCTCTGGCTGGCATTGGCACTGGCTACTGATGGCTATCAGGACCATTTGAAACAAGAACTTTTTAAGGAGCTAAGCGCTTATTCGTCTTCGGAGTATAGTTTCGAAATTAGGCAACTGGCATTTCAATATCTTTATAGTTTGGATGGTTTTACAAATCAAAATCTGATTAATTTATTAGACGCGTGCTTGCATCCCAATTGGCGTTTTAGATCCAGAAGTCGTGAACTGTTAAGCAACCTGGTTGTCAAAAATGAGGAGGTTAAGTTACAATTAGTCAATTTAAAACAAAACCTTCCTTTAAATCAACTTCAGTATTTAAATACTATTTTAAACTAAAAATTTAATAATAATTTCAAATTTAAACTACTTTGTTTAAGTCTTTTCCTAAACAAAAAACTTAAATTTTGTAATTTTAAACAACTAATTAGTTTATTGTAATTTCATTGAAGTATGACAAATGTCATTTTTTCTGGAATGAAGTACAATTACTTTTGAAAACAAACTTATACAGATGAATATTATCTACTTAACCTTGATTATCAGCACATTGGTTGCAATTGTTTTTTTTGTCATTTTTATATTCAGTTTGAAAAAAGGTCAATATGATGATACTTACACTCCTTCAGTGCGCATGCTTTTTGATGACGAGTTGGTTAAAGATAAATCTTCAAATCAAAATAAAGAACACAAAAACACTTCAAAAACCAATAAATCAACAACTAACAAATCAGATTTCTAATTATGGAATTACAGCAATTTTATTACGATAATAAAATCGTAAAGAAGTTTATTTATGCTACCCTATTATGGGGAGTAGTGGGAATGTCAGTAGGGCTTTTACTGGCATTTATGTTTATGTTCCCGAACATGACTGATGGGGTTTCTTGGCTAAGCTTTGGACGCTTACGGCCACTTCATACCAATGCAGTGATTTTTGCATTTGTGGGGAACGCAATTTTTGCGGGGGTTTATTATTCCATGCAACGCCTTCTGAAAGCTCGTATGTATAGTGACTGGCTTAGTAATATTAACTTTTGGGGTTGGCAATTTATAATAGTAGCAGCCGCAATCACACTTCCGTTAGGATATACATCTTCCAAAGAATATGCAGAGCTGGAATGGCCTATTGATATTGCTATTGCAGTAGTTTGGGTAGCTTTCGGGATCAATATGATTGGAACCATTCTTCGTAGGAGGCAGCGTCACTTGTATGTGGCAATCTGGTTTTATCTGGCAACGTTTGTAACTGTAGCTGTACTTCATATTTTTAATAGTTTGGCACTTCCGGTAGATGGATTGAAGAGTTATTCAGTCTATGCCGGTGTTCAAGATGCATTGGTTCAGTGGTGGTATGGGCATAATGCAGTAGCCTTTTTCCTTACTACGCCATTTTTAGGATTGATGTATTATTATGTGCCAAAAATTGCTAACAGGCCGGTGTATTCCTA
>NZ_CAXBAN010000374.1:0-2576 GCF_963973675.1 uncultured Planktosalinus sp.
CCTTCTATACACTTCGTTGCCTGCGTGGGCTCAAAGTTTAGGGGTTGCATTTTCAATCATGCTATTAGCACCTTCCTGGGGTGGTATGATTAATGGTTTATTAACCTTAAGAGGTGCCTGGGATAAAGTGCGAACAGACCCGACACTTAAATTTATGGTTGTTGCAATAACCGGGTATGGTATGGCAACCTTTGAGGGTCCTATGTTGTCTCTTAAAAATGTAAATGCAATCGCTCACTTTACTGACTGGATTATTGCACACGTTCACGTAGGTGCACTTGCGTGGAATGGCTTTTTGACCTTCGGTATGATTTACTGGTTGATACCAAAACTATTTAAAACTAAGCTTTTTTCAACCGGGCTGGCTAACTTCCACTTCTGGATAGGAACATTGGGTATAATTATCTACACACTTCCGCTTTATGTAGCAGGTTTTGTACAGGCCTCCATGTGGAAACAATTCAATCCCGACGGAACATTGGTATATGGAAATTTTATGGAAACTGTTGTAGAAATTATGCCGATGTACTGGATGAGAGCTATCGGTGGTAGTTTGTACATTCTTGGGGTCTTTATAATGCTCTATAATATTATCAAAACGGTAAGGCAAGGAACGCCTGTTTCAGACGAACTTGCTGAAGCAGCAGCTCTTGAAAGAGTCACCAAAAAACGTGTGGCCGGAGAGGGTTATCACACCTGGCTGGAAAGAAGGCCGGTTCAGTTAACCATCCTTGCTACAGTAGCCATTCTCATTGGAGGAATTGTACAGATTGTACCTACACTCGTTGTAAAGTCCAACATTCCTACAATCACCAGCGTTCAGCCATATACACCACTTGAATTGGAAGGAAGGGATTTATACATCCGTGAAGGTTGTGTTGGTTGTCACTCTCAAATGGTGCGACCCTTCCGTAGTGAAACAGAACGTTACAACGGTGAATATGCCAAAGCCGGTGAATTTGTTTATGACCATCCTTTCCTTTGGGGAAGTAAGCGCACGGGGCCTGACTTGTTGCGTGTGGGAGGAAAATATTCTGACAGTTGGCACTTCAACCATTTTTATGACCCGCAAAGTACTTCTCCGGGATCTATTATGCCAAGTTATAAATGGTTGATTAATAATGATCTTGACAAATCAAAAACCGAAAAGAAAATGGAGGTCATGGTGAGTTTGGGTGTGCCATATTCTGAAGAAGATATCGCCCGTGCACAAGAGTGGATGCTTGAGCAGGGAACCGAAATTGAAGAAAACCTTTACAGTGACCCTGAATTCGCCCGTGTTTATGAAGCAGAAAAGCAATATGCACAGGAAAATGGTATTGAATTCACAGAAATGAAAAACAGAGAGGTAGTTGCTGTAATTGCTTACCTGCAACGACTTGGAACCGATATTAGAATATCCGGGGGAGAAGAGGAGGGTATTAACACTGAAAATTAAGAAATTATGTTAAAGTATATCAAAGGACATATGGAAACAATTGATGGAATACAAGTTTATCCCATCATTTCACTACTCATTTTTTTCATCTTTTTTGCCATCCTTTTTATTTGGGTATTTACTGCAAAAAAGAACTATATCGAGCAAGTAAGTAACATTCCTCTTGAAAATGAAGAGGACGAAAACACCACTAACCAATGAAATCATCAGCATATTTAAGAATTTTAATCATCGCAGCCCTTTCTTTGTTATTGATTGAGGCAATTTCAGGAACAGAGGGTCAGTGGGCACTGTTTGATAACCCAATTTTAATTTTAGTCTGGGTCGCCATCATTCTGTTTATGACAGCAATTGAACTTAGTGTACACGCCTTACAGCGCATTTTGTTTCACTCTCTTAATGAAGAAGCACGTGCTCTTTATCTTGAAAGGGAAGCAAAAGAAAATGCCAACAGGTATAGCTGGATCCATTCCATTTATAAAAAACTGGTTGGTGAGAAAAAAGCTAAAACTGAGGCCGAAATCATTCTTGATCACAATTATGACGGAATCAAGGAATTGGACAATAACCTGCCACCCTGGTGGTTGTATGGCTTTTATGCAACCATTATTTTTGCTGCTGTATATATGGTGCGTTACCATGTTTTTGATGGCCCCACTCAAGAAGAAGAATATCAACGTGAGTTGGCAGTAGCTGAAAAGGAAATAGAGGAATACCGTAAAACAGCCAAAGGATTGGTAGATGCCAGCACGGTAGAACTGCTAACTGATGCCTCAGATTTAAATGCAGGTAAAGGTATTTTTGAATCCAACTGTGTTGCTTGTCACAGAGCAGATGGAGGTGGAGGCATTGGTCCGAATCTGGCAGATAATTATTGGATATTAGGAGGAAGTCTAAGTAATGTTTATGAAGTAATTTCTGAAGGAGGCAGGCCCGGAAAAGGGATGATTGCCTGGAAAAATGATTTGAAGCCATTACAAATAGCACAAGTAGCCAGTTATATTAAAACCTTTCAAGGCACCAATCCTCCAGACGCTAAAGAAGCCGAGGGTGATTTGTATGAAGTGGAGGCTCCTGAGCAACTTGATGAAGCCGCTGAAAAAGTTGAACAGGTAGAGTTGACTGATGAAGAATTGAA
>NZ_CAXBAN010000375.1:0-2566 GCF_963973675.1 uncultured Planktosalinus sp.
GTTACAATTTTAATTATTGCTGCAAATGTTTTGATTTCATTAAATGGGTTTAACGATTATTCCTTTTTTGAAAAGTATAAATTCAAAGTAGCTTCAATACATAAAGGTGACTATTTCAGAATTTTTTCTTCAGCTTTTTTGCATGTTAATACAGCGCACTTATTATTTAATATGATAACCCTCTATTTTTTTGCGGAAGTAGTTATACAAACATTGGGTACAGTAGCCTTTTTAATTATCTATCTGATAAGTATTCTTGCCGGAAATTTACTTTCCTTTTTTTTTCACAAAGATGAATATCATTATACAGCCGTAGGAGCAAGTGGAGGAGTTATGGGTATTTTATATGCCGCTATACTCCTGTATCCTGAAATGGGTTTATATTTATTTTTTATACCAATAGCCATACCTGCCTGGTTATTTGGTATTGCCTATTTGTTTTATACTCTTTACGGAATGAAAAAGCAATTTGGAAATATAGGTCACGATGCCCATTTTGGAGGAGCTATAGCAGGATATGTTCTTACGTTGGCCTTTGCACCGTCTTTATTAAGTCATCAGTTTTGGATTGTTGCTTTATTGGCAATTCCTATTTTAGTTCTTTTTGTTTTACATCGAACAGGGAAAATTTAGTGCTTTGGCACAACTATTGTCTTTAGTTTTTAAACAACAAACTTAAAAAAATGAAAAATTATATTCTAGCTCTTGTAATTTTGATTTCAGGTGGGATAACAGCTCAGCAAGGATCAAAATCTAATGTAAGTGTTTTGGGTGAAGGTATTGTTAAGGTGGTACCCGATCAGGTAAAAATTCAATTATCTGTTGAAAACACAGGAAATGACGTTATTCAATTAAAAAACCAGAATGATAAGACTGTTGATGCAGTCCTCAATTACGTCAAGCAGTTTGAAATTTTAGATAAAGATATTCAAACGCAACATGTGCGTTTAAATAAGTCGTATGATTATAACAAGAAATCATACAATTATAGTGCAAGTCAAACAATTACGATTTTATTGAAAGATTTAATTAACTATGAACCCTTGATTTCCGGATTGGTAGAAAAGGGTATTAACAGAATAGACGGGATTGTTTTTAGTAGTAGTAAAAGTGAGGCTTTAAAGAAAGAAGCCCGAAAAAAAGCCATTGAGAACGCAAAATTGAAAGCAGAAGAATATGCTTCTGTTTTAGGTCAATCTATTGGAAAAGCCATACAGATTTCAGAGCCTTCAAATTATTCTCCACCCAACCCATTTTACAGAATGGAAGCAATGGCTGTATCAGATTCAGGAAATCAAACTTTGGCAGTTGGTGAAATAATTATCATGCAATCTGTTCAAGTTATATTTGAGCTGGATTAGAAAACAATTATAAATAAAATATTCCTTACTCAGCTAAAAGTTCAGCGACCTTTTGAGCCAATGCACCTCCTCTTACGTTTTTAGCAACTATTTTACCGTTTTCGTCAATTATAAATGTTGCCGGTATAGATCTAACTCCATATTCTCTTGCAATTGGGTCGTCCCAGTAATTTAAATTTGAAATATGATACCAATCCATTTTATCATCTTCAATGGCTTTAAGCCATTGTGCTCTTTGATTTGGTCTGTCAAGTGAAATACTTATGATATTGAAACCTTTGTCTTTAAATTGATTGTGAACTCTTACTACATTAGGGTTTTCAACTCTACAAGGTCTGCACCATGAAGCCCAAAAATCAATAAGGGTGATTTTTCCCATAGCTTCTTTTAGGGAAAGTGTATCACCTTCCGGTGTTGGGCCTGAAAACTCAGGTGCCTGGTTTCCCACTTCTGCTCCTTTTAATAATTGTTTGTTGACATCAACTAATTTACTAAACACATTTTCATTCTTATTTTTTCTTTTTTCCAATAGCTTTTCAACTTCGTCATAGCTAACTTCTTTTTTCGCAATCATTTCATTAAGAAGCATTAATGATAAGAGTGAATTGATATTTTCATTAACAAATTCTTTTTTAAACACCTGTTCTTCGTTAGAAACAAGTGCAATTTCAGTTTGCAACCTAATCATATCTTGATTAGACATGGCCTGACGGGCTTCATCAATTTCATTTTGAAGTTCTGTTTTACGGTTGCTAAACTTAAGTAACTCTTCTTTAAAATTATTAAATAAGTCATTGTCTTTCCCTCCTTTAAACGTTGATTCATATAAATTGTTTAAATCAAAATCTGCTTCAATATTGTCCCTCTCATAAAAGAAAATAAGCGTAGTATTTAAGTTTCTGAAATTTAATAAACCAACTTTTGATTGCTCTTGCTTATCTATTTCGAAAGAAAATTTACCATTTTGAATTTCAAGTGTATCAATGTCAAAAGGCTGGCTGTTTTCATTTACATTTTGAAAGTAAACCTTTGAACCATCTTCAGCACCTTCAATCGTTCCAGAAAAGGTTATTGTTCCTGATTGGTTGCAGGATTGTAAGATCAATAAAAATAATATGAAGCTTAAATATCTCATTTCGTATTTTTTTTTGCAAAGGTATAGAACAGTAGGTGAAAACAGCCAGCCTTTTGACATTGATACACTT
>NZ_CAXBAN010000376.1:0-2551 GCF_963973675.1 uncultured Planktosalinus sp.
AATTGTTGCCAAGAAGGCTTACCGGAACGTCATTAAAGTATCAAAGAAAAGTTGCCGTTGCAGTTAAAAGAGCACGTCACTTGGCTTTAATGCCTTATGTAGCAGATTTATTAAAATAAAAAATAGCACGACATGGAAGTTATATTAAAAAATGACGTTGAAAATCTAGGATTTGCAGACGACTTAGTAACTGTAAAAAACGGTTATGCTAGAAACTTTTTGATTCCTCAGGGGCACGCTATTTTAGCTACACCTTCAGCAAAAAAGTACTTGCCGAAACACTAAAACAACGTGCATACAAAGAGCAAAAGTTAGTTGACGAAGCTAAAAAACAAGCATCTAAATTAAGTGCTCTTGACATAAAACTAACTGCTAAAACCGGAGAAGGAGATAAACTTTTTGGTTCTATTTCCAATGCCGACCTAGCTGATGTACTTGAAAAAGAAGGAGTCTCAATTGAGAAAAAATTTATTACTGTGGCCGGTGGTTTGGTTAAAAGAACCGGTCAGTATGAAGCATCTATTCGTTTTCACAGAGATGTTGTTGAAACATTAAACTTTTCTGTAGTTGCAGAAGCAAAATAATTTTTCAACGATTCAATATAAAAAGCCTTTTGAAGAAATTCTTAAGGCTTTTTTAATTCAAATAAAATTAGACTATCCGTTTTGAAATATACAAGACTCACAAAAGAACAGTTTGAAAGTCTTCATGAAGAATTTTCTAGATTTTTAGCAAGCCAATCTATCACTGCCGATGAATGGCAACAACTAAAAAGGAATAAACCACATGTAGCTGAAGAAGAATTGGATGTGTTTAGTGATTTGATTTGGGAAGCAACACTCTCTAAAGTTGAATATCTTGAAAACTGGAGTAAAAGTCAGGTTTACCTGTTCTCTTTCAAAGAGCGTTACATCAAGCTTATCGCAGTTAAAATTAATAACAATTCGATTGATTTGTTGACAAATGAAGGCATACAATGGCTTGAAAAAAACATAGGAGCCGATGAAGTGGAAATCTATGAAGGAACAAAGAACTACGCTCAAGAGCGAAAACTTGATCTCTTTGATTACATTAAAGAAGGTGCAATAATCTCAGAAGGAGGCTTTTACAAAACCTTAAAAGAACTATTGTAAATTATTCATATCTGAGAGATTCAATAGGGTCCAACCGTGATGCTTTTGCTGCCGGATAAGAACCCGCAACCACAGCTACTATAAAAGATATAATTGTTGCTGCAATCATTGCAGCCCAGGGCAAGCTGTATTCAAAATTTAAGGCAACAGCAAAAAGGTACCCTCCAACAACACCTAAAAAGATTCCAACTAAACCACCCATTTGACCAATCAAAACTGTTTCAATTATAAACTGGTTGGCAATGGTTTTGCTTTTTGCGCCCAGAGATTTTCTTACTCCAATTTCACGGGTGCGTTCGGTTACTGAAACAAGCATAATATTCATCAATGCAATAGAGGACCCAAAAATTGTTATGATGCTTATGATCCAGGCAGCAGCTTCAAGGTAACCTGTAATGCTTGTTATACGATTGATTAAATCATCACTTCTCATCATACCAAAGTTAGATTCTTCAAGAGGACTCAAGCCTCTAATGTTTCTGAAAGTAATAATTGCTTCTTCTTGAGCTGCATCCAGCATTTCAGCATTATCAACCATCACACTAATATTATAATTGATGTTGGGTTGTGTGAAAATACTTCGCGCAGACTGAATGGGTAATAGCACCCTTAAATCCTGATTGTTGCCAAAAGTAGACCCTTTTTCCTCCAAAACGCCAATCACCTTATATTTTGCTCCGCGAATGCTTATTGTTTTATCTATTGGATTTTCATCTTTAAATAGTTCTTTCATAAAATCTGACCCCAATACACAAACATTGTTATTGTTTGCAATATCAAACACATTAAATTCCCTTCCTAATTGAAGTTTTAACCCTGAATTATTTATGTAATTTTCATTCACACCCAACACCTGGACTTCAGGGTCGGTTTTCTCATTCTCATATTTTACCTCAGCTCCAACAGTACCTGTGAAGGAAACGGCAGTTTTTGTGAGAGGAAAATTATAGGTTTCCTCAAATTGCTTGATGTCTCTGAAACTGATGATGGGGTTTATTTTTTCACGTTCTCCCGATCGTTGAATCTCGAAGTCATATCGCTGAAGTGAAAAGGTATTAGAACCCATTGCGGCAAAATCTCCTGTAATTGTGTTTTCAAGTGATTTTACAGCACTTAAAATCATTACTAAAGCAAATACCCCAATACCAATTATCAACACAGTTAAAATAGTGCGCAGGAGTTGTGTTCTAATAGAATCCAGAGCAATGCGAATATTCTCTCTTAAAAGGCCAAACATTTATATAGTTTTTCTAAACAATAGGTAGTAAAGTTATTATAAAAGTTACAAGATTATCAAATTTATAATTAATAAAATAAATCAACTAAACTAAAAAGACATCGTTTTAAATTCTTTAATTATTTTTATGGGGTTTTTTCCAAAGAAATAAGGATATTTGTGCCATTAATATGTTGTTATG
>NZ_CAXBAN010000377.1:0-2530 GCF_963973675.1 uncultured Planktosalinus sp.
GATATTGAATTTGCAGAAGCCATCGTATCCTTAATTCAAGACATTCCATACACTTTAATATTAGACAATGGTTGTGATTCACAAAGTTATAATGACAACTTTATAAGGGGCTATCTTCAAAATGGAGGGAAATGTGAAGGTTTCATTAAATATGGATTATTGTCTCCAGTTGAGTTTATGGCAACTTTAGCAGGTGATTGTGACACAAGAACACTCTTGTTATTTACAATTTTATATCATTATGATTATGATGTTGCTATGTTAACAAGCGAGCTTTATAAGCATTCAATAATCGGAATCCATTTACCAATTAACGGTATTTCAAAAAAATTAAACGGCAAACGATATGTTGTTTGGGAAACAACAAACAAAGGAATCCCACCGGGAATAATACCACGTGAAATAGCAGATATGCGATTTTGGAATGTATCTTTAATGTCAAACTAAAATTTATCAAAAATGACAAATATTATTATTTTAATTTCAATCTTGGTTAGTGGAGCACTTACCATTTTTCTTTTAAATTGGATTGTAAACTACAAAATCAGAAAAAAGATATCTGAAAATGAAAATCCTTTAACTATTAACCTTTTTAAAGCCATCCTGTTTACGGCAAGTGGAATTCTATTAAGTGAGTTAATAACAACATTCGAGACCCTTACTAAAGTATTACCATCAAGCTTTACGGGAAATGAGCTTATTTTAAATGAGATCTCATACTATTGTATTTTCCTTGGAATTTTAGTCGTAATAATATTTACACTTCTTTGGATATCTACCCTGCTTTTCCGTTTATTAAGTAAAGGAGAGAATGTGTATCTGGAAGTTGCAAATAATAATTTAAAATCAGTTTTATTCTTTGCAGGGATAATATTTGCTTTAACAATTACCATAAAAACAGGAATCACACCCTTATTAGACCAATTGATACCCTATCCAACAATGCCTTTGTATAGATAATAAGTTTTCAACCATCAGGTAAACTCATAATTGAAACCTCTCCTCCTCACCTGCGCCCTCTTGCTGCTCTTGGCTCTGTTAAACATGCCAATCGGCTACTACACGTTCTTAAGAATCGCAGTCACTATAGGAGCTGTAATCGTGGTGGTCACTGAGCTGAGAAAAGGAATTCATTTTTGGGTAATTGCTTTTGGGTTTATTGCGGTGCTTTTTAACCCCATTATACCGGTGTATCTCTATGATAAAAGCCTTTGGGCTCCACTAGATATTATTGCAGCTGTATTGTTTGTATTTAAAGCTTTTGTAGGATTTAGTCCAAGATCAAATTAAAAAAAATCCCCCTACTCCATCTCTTTATGGAGTTCCTTAAATTAAATAAGAACCCCAAAGAGTGGGTAGTGTTGATGATACTCAAAAGACCAAATAATTAAAGTTTAAGTATTATTTAAGCAAATGAGGAGTCCCGTAAAATTTATTGATGTTGCGCCTGTAACTTTATACGCATGAAATAATCACCAACCATTAAATATTAAAATCATGAAAAAAATAATTTTCCTAATTGCACTCATCTGTATTGTTCCTAAAAATATGTATACTCAGGATGAGGGTGCAGTCATTGGCGCAGTTGCAGGCGGATTGATAGCCATTGGGGCAGGTATAGCGGCCGTTGAACAGATGAAAGAACAGGCAGAGCTTACGGCTACAGAATGGTTTCTTACCAACCATCCTGAATACACTCAATTTTCACTTAAAACACTTGATTTTGACGGTAAGAAATTAAAAGACATGTCTGCAACAACGGTCATTACTTTTAAAATTCGGGAATTTACAATTGATGGTGACACACCTGAAATGGGTAAAAAACTAGTATTATTTGGTTTTACTAGCATTGGCTGGATCAATGAATATGGCATTGATTTCAATAAAATTAATTGGTATCTGATTAACAGTAATGATTGGATAGATATGATGACCGCCTATGCAAAAGTTGCCTCCGGTGAGAAAAACGAGGCCACTATTCGCGAAGCACTACATAACGGTAAGGTTGTCAATAAGGGTATTAAAGTAAGTAAAGGAGATAATATCGATTTTCACAAAATTGACGGTGATATGTACCTGGTTACAGATTATTCAGCCGACATGAAATTTATTTACAACGAACGCTCCCTAGGTATTTATTTAAAAAAAACCTTGGACCTAGTTCAAATTGGAAGAGGTGATATTATCAAAATACACGATTTTCTTCTTCATGAGTAATTTATTAATATGAAACACTACCTCCTTTTTATAGTAATAACACTATGCTCCATAACACAGGCCCAAACCTGTGATGAGTATATGGATTTTGTAAAGTCAGAAAGTTATGGAACTACTTATACCAGTTATACCAGTGATGCTATTTCCAAAGTCACTTTTTACAATGTCACGATTGACTATGAAACGTATTATTTTGCCATCGTTTGTTTTAAAAGTGACTACTCATATGGGTGTAGTGAGTATATCTATCAGGTAAGTTCCAATACAAAAACGCACTATGCAACGAATTATCATAGTAGCGCCGGTAAAGCAT
>NZ_CAXBAN010000378.1:0-2517 GCF_963973675.1 uncultured Planktosalinus sp.
TGATAGCAGAAGATATTTTGTATACATTCGGAGCAGAGAAGCTTAGTTTTTTGAAAGGCGAACAAATCTTTTCGGAAGGACAACCGGCCTTGTGTTATTTTCAAATCCTGAATGGTGAAGTGAAAATGAACAATTTCAATGACGATGGTAAAGAGTTTATACAAGGCATTTTCTTTAAGGGTCAAAGTTTTGGAGAACCACCTTTGTTTGCAGATGTCAAATACCCGGCCCATGCAGAAGCTTTATCAGACGCTGAGGTTCTTCGGGTTTCAAAAGACAATTTTCTTGAGTTACTTAAAGCACACCCTGATGAACACCTCTCTATCACCAAAGCACTTGCCAGCCGTTTGTATTACAAAGCTATTATGGCTACAGAGCTTTCTTCCCAAGAGCCGGAACACCGCATTTTAAGAATTCTCGATTACCTCAAAAAATATGTTCACAACCTTCAAGAGCCTTTTTCATTTCAGGTAGATATCACACGTCAGCAAATAGCAGATTTAACCGGATTGAGAGTGGAAACCGTAATCAGGGCTACCAAGTCACTTGAAAAAAAGGGTGAACTCAAAATTAAAAACAGGAAATTATTCAGATAAATCCCTTATGACTTAGGTCATAAACAAAAAGCACTGCAAATTTTAATTTTACCCATTGAACCGATTAAACAATGGAAATTATGAATTTGTATCAAAAAGGACTCACTGAATTTCAGGAAATGTATTATTCGTATGCTGTTCTGGGAGTTATTGGCTCCAGTTGTATTGGCTCAATAGCAGCCATGTTGATTTTAATGAGCGGAACTTCAATTATTGAAATGATTCAGCTTTTTTTGGTTGTCGCAGTTGCGATGTGGTATAATGCCAGTGTGCTGGCGCAACTCAAAGCAAAGTTTGTCTATAACTCTCTGCTGTTAAGTTTATTAATGAGTGTTCTGCTGATTGTGTATCATTTAACCATACTTTATATCTAAAAATTATTTATACTATGAGAATCTATTTTTTAATTACACTACTTGTTTGTTTTACAGTTGTTTCGTGTGCAGAAGGAAGTCAAAAAGAAACCTCTTCTGAAAGTAAAGATCTACATCAGGGAACTCAGGAAGGCTATCTTAATTTAAAACTTGACAACAGCTCCAAGTGGCAAGCTAATATTGAAACAACCGAAGGGGTAAAAGAAATGCAAAAGCTTGTTTCAACCTTTATCAAAGAAAACAGTAACGATTACATTGCTTTAAAAGAGCAACTGGAAGCCAACTTTGCTTATATTTTTGAGAAATGCACGATGAAAGGCGAATCGCACGATCAATTACACAACTATTTATACCCTATGAAGATACTTTTTGAAGACTTGACAAAAGACCAACAAACAGCACAACAAGCTGTAATCGATTTACAGCAACACATTCCGGTTTACTTTCAATACTTTGAATAATCATCTTATGCAAGACATAAAAAACAGAGATGATGTGTATTTGCTGGTTTCCTCCTTTTATGCCAAGGTGCGCAAGAGTGAGGAAATCGGTCACTTTTTTAATGATACCATTACTGACTGGGAGGAGCATCTGAAAAAACTCACCGATTTTTGGGAGAGCAATCTTTTTTTTAAAGCTAAGTTTAAAGGCAACCCTGCAAAAGCTCACATCAAATTAGACCAAAAATATCACAATGCTCTTCAAATGGAACATTTTGGTAACTGGATCAACCTCTGGTTTGAAACTATTGACTCTCTGTTTGAAGGCGAAAACGCCAACCGCGCCAAAAATAATGCGCGTAAAATGGCTTCTCATTTGTACCTTACTCTTTTTGAAGCCCGTTAAATACCGTTTCCCTGACGCTTGTCATAGTTTGAATCTATTCTTCATACTACTTTTGATATGATATTAAATGTTCCATTTTAAACCCTTGCATATGGCAGATTCACATGAATATTCAGTAGACCTCAACTGGCAACAAGATCGAAAAGGCACTATGAGTTCAGCGGTATTAAACACGACTATTGAAGTAGCAACCCCTCCCGAATTCCCTAAAGGAATGCCCGGAATCTGGTCCCCTGAGCACTTGTTTGTGGCCTCTGTTTGCAGTTGCCTGATGACAACATTTCTGGCTGTGGCCGAAAACTCAAAACTTGAGTTCTCAAACTTTGAATGCCATGCTAAAGGTGTTCTAGCTAAAAAAGATAATAAATTTCAAATCACTGAGGTTCATTTGTTTCCATCGGTTACAATTCCTTCCACTGAAAAAAAGGAACGCGCAGAGCGCATACTTGAAAAAAGTGAACAACATTGTTTGATTTCGAACTCCATTCTTTCAAAAATCAGTATGCAAACAACAGTAAAGGTGGCTGGCTGATTTCAGAGGTTCAACTGGGTTTTGTTCCAAGAACTTTTTGCTTTACTTTTTTTAAAAACACAGAAGTTCCTCTCTTGAAATCTATTGGGAAACTTCAAGGCGACCTTTTTTAAGTTCGCATCGAAATATGTATCTTTACCTCTGTGAATTTTTTCTAATCAACACAATT
>NZ_CAXBAN010000379.1:0-2511 GCF_963973675.1 uncultured Planktosalinus sp.
AAGTAATAAATTCAGAAAATGCAAAACCCAACTCTAATTGGCTTGACTACACTACTACCGGTAAAGCAAAATCAAAAATTAAATCATCCCTGCGTGAAGAAAACAAAAAAATTGCAGAAGACGGAAAACAAATACTTGCCAGAAAACTTAAATCATTAAAAATCACTCTTGACGAAAAAACAATTAATCAACTTGTTAACTTTTTCAAACTAAAAACAAGCCAGGATTTATTTTACAGAGCTGGCAACGGAATAATTGACAACCAGCAGTTAAGAAATTTTGCCTCATCAAGAAACAATGCATTTTTAGGATTCTTCAAAAATAGAATGCGTAAACAACCAAAACCTGAGGACGTTCAAAATGATGAAATTACTGTAAAATATGACCAACTCGTTTTTGGCAAAGAGGAAGAAAAACTTGACTATACACTAGCAAACTGCTGCAACCCCATCCCCGGCGATGAAGTTTTTGGTTTTATTACAGTAAACGATGGCATAAAAGTGCATAAAAACACCTGTCCTAACGCACTGCAACTTCAGAGTAATTATACTTATCGAATCATACAGGCAAAATGGATTGATTCCTCACAACAAGATTTTAGAGCTCAATTGAAAATTACAGGCATTGACAATTTAGGGCTAGTAAATTCAGTGACTAAAGTTATTTCAAATCATATGAATATAGACATAAAAAGTCTTAGTTTTGAAAGTGATGACGGTGTGTTTACCGGTAAAATCATAGTGATTGTGAAAAATAAAAACATTCTTACAGAAGTAATTAACAAGATCAAAAAAATTAATGGGATTGATAAAGTAACCAGAGTCTAAAAAATGCGTAAATTTGCACCTGAAAAATGACAGATACAAAAACAAATACCGTAAACAACCAAACAATCGTCAAAAATGTATTTACTGCATATTTAGAGGAAAAAGGACATCGTAAAACTCCCGAACGCTTTGCAATTCTTCAGGAAATTTATGACAGCACAGAACATTTTGATATTGAATCACTATATATCAAAATGAAAAACAAAAAATACAGAGTGAGCCGTGCAACCCTTTACAATACAATTGAGTTACTTCTAGAATGTGGTTTGGTCCGTAAACATCAGTTTGGAAAAAATCAGGCACATTATGAAAAATCCTATTTTGACAAACAACATGATCATGTCATTTTAACTGATACCGGTGAGGTAATCGAATTTTGCGACCCACGCATACAATCAATTAAAAAAACCATCGAGGAGGTTTTTGACATCGAAATCACAAATCACTCACTTTACTTTTACGGAAACAAAAAATCAACCCAATAACACACACAAAATGGCAGTAGATTTATTACTTGGTCTTCAATGGGGAGACGAAGGAAAAGGAAAAATAGTTGATGTTTTAACCCAAAATTATGACATAGTTGCCCGTTTTCAAGGCGGACCAAACGCTGGTCATACACTCGAATTTGACGGAATTAAACACGTCTTGAGAACCATTCCCTCCGGAATATTTCATAAAACTACCATAAATCTCGTTGGAAATGGAGTGGTGATTGACCCAGTGGTTTTTGTCAAAGAGCTGGAAGGCTTGGATAAATTCAAAATCGACTATAAAAATAAACTGCTTATTTCTCGTAAAGCACACGTAATACTGCCAACGCACAGACTCTTAGACGCTGCCTCAGAAGCCTCAAAAGGCAAAGCAAAAATTGGATCAACACTCAAAGGCATTGGACCGACCTATATGGACAAAACCGGAAGAAATGGTCTGAGAATTGGAGACCTTGAACTACCAAACTGGGAAAAAAAATATAGTGCACTGGCTGAAAAACATCTTGGCCTAATTGACTATTATGATGTTGATATTCAATTTGATCTTGATGAAATGGAAGAAGAATTTTTTGAAGCAGTAAAAACACTAAAAACACTCACCTTCATTGATAGTGAAGAATATATTCATCAGGCTCAAAAAGAAGGAAAGTCTATTTTGGCTGAGGGAGCTCAAGGCTCATTGCTCGATATTGATTTTGGAACCTACCCCTTTGTAACATCATCAAACACAACAGCTGCAGGAGCCTGCACCGGTTTAGGAGTCGCTCCAAATAAAGTAAAAGAAGTCTATGGAATATTCAAAGCTTATACCACTCGTGTAGGCAGTGGCCCATTCCCCACTGAACTCTTTGATGAAGTAGGAGACAAAATGGCAAGGGTTGGCAACGAATTTGGTGCTGTAACAGGAAGACCAAGAAGATGTGGCTGGTTGGACCTTGTTGCTTTAAAATATGCAGTTGCTATAAATGGTGTCACCCAGTTAATGATGATGAAAGGTGATGTATTAAGCGGATTTAAAACTTTAAAAGTTTGTACCGCTTATCAATATAACGGACAAACAATAAAACATTTCCCTTTCAATATTGAACCGGAAATGATTACACCCGTTTACAAAGAAATGAAAGGATGGAAAGAAGATCTGACGAAAATCAAAGACACCGAAAAATTCCCGCAAGAATTAAATGATTACA
>NZ_CAXBAN010000380.1:0-2507 GCF_963973675.1 uncultured Planktosalinus sp.
ACTTATTCCCATTTATATCCTTAATAGTTGCCGGTTTAAACTTTTCAATGTCTGAAGGATGATAAAGACTTTCTCTAGCATTTATTTTCAGTAAATCATTATCTGATAAAAACTCCATTATTTTTTCATCAATTCTTTTAATACTTGCGTGCTCACGTTCCTTTAATTTTGTGATAAAAATTTTAAAAGCATCGGAAAGTATAATTTCTTTGTCGGAATTGCCTTCCCAAGTTCGTTCTCCAAATTCTTTTCTCAATTGTTTTTCTACATCTTTTTTATAAATGTTTTCTGCTTCTTTTGAATAGGTTTGATTGTTATCAAAACAATATTTCAAAACACTATTTATTGCAAAAAGCATTTTGTTTTCCTTTTGATGATTATTGATGATATCACCAACTTCTTTTTCAATCAGTTTTCTGTCGTTTATATCAATCCATCGTTTAGGCTTTATTAATTGATCCATATTGGCCATAAACACGGCATGAGAGTACAACAACCCATTTTCCAAATAGGGCAATATTTTTTTGATGGCGTAGAGGCTTAGTGAAGCATATTCTTTCTTTAGGTGAATCTTTGAAAACTTTTCTGCATCTTTTTTATTAAGCTTCAATTTGCTTACTCCAAAATCAATTAATTTCTCTTCAGAGGTAAACGTAGCCAGCACGTGCCAAATATCGGCTATCACTTCTTCTTTAGATTTTATTTCTTCAAGTTTGTCATTATTGATGTTTCTGATTTTTTTGTCAGTGTAGTTTTCATAAATAGTGTTTTCCCAATCATCACCAAAAAGGGTGCTTAAAGCTGCAATAGTAGGACACCCACTTACAGTTGTATTGTCTTTATAGTTGTAACTGTTATTATTACCTAATGACTTTTTAACATCAAAAAAAGTAAAAGTAGGTTTAGATTTTCTAAAGAATTTAGGCTTAATAATTTCTCTTTCATCCTCATTCAGGAACCTGAATTTTTCATCACCTTGCGTTTTTAATTTAATAGTGTTAATAAAACTAAACATCCTAAATAATTCATATTCAGGACGAGAGCCTGAGCATCTTGGTTTTGTAGGTTCAAGCGAACATTTGCCAATTAATCCCTTTTGTGATTTAAGAGGCCGTTGATAAAAAATTGCTTTGTATAATTCTTTTACAATACCGGTGTATCTCTCACTTGGATCTTTTTTGGAGTTATTTATTCCTTCTAAACCCTGTGCTAAACAAATAACTTCAAACTCAATCAAATAATGGTCTTCTCTTGATGTATAATTGCTGCGTATTTTGTTTTCTGTATTGTTCCTGTCTTGTTGATAGAGTTTCCAAAAATATTGACCTAATGTGTTACAGTTTGCTTTTTCTATGGCAGTATCAAGCTCAGTGATATTTTTTTTAACTGCTCCAAGATTCTCTTTTTTAAAAAGTCTGTCTAGTAGCTTTTGTTTAGTCTCATTGATTTCAATTTTGTCTTTAAGAATTTTTAAAAAATTATTATATAGCTTTTTTAGCTCATTCTCACCAGCGTTTAATTCTTTTTGCTTTTTTTCTATAATATCAAAAGGTTCAAAATATTCGTTAATTAACTGTTGTATTTCAATAGCATTTTGTCCGTCATTAATCCTTGTTTCAAGTTCAGGTTGATGCTTTTCAATAATTCCTTTATCTGATTGATCTAAACGATTGCTTAAAAAGCCTCTACGTTGAGCCATATGATATACTGCTCTTCCCAATTCATAGTTGTTTACTTTTTCGCGGCTAGCTTTGTCTCTAAAATAATAAGGATTAATCATTTTATCTTCATCAGTTCTTAACCATTCTAAAAAATCAGGTTTAGCAGGATATTTCTTAAAGTTTGATTTTCTCCATTCTTTGACTTCTTCAATAGATAATGGGCACATGTTGTATTTCGCTAATACCAGAAGTGTTTGATACTTTCTTATTTTTCTTCTAAACTTAATTCTCCTAGCGCTTCTAAAGCCTGTTCTTTCAGCTGCTCTTGATTTTTCCTGTCCTTTTTCTTTCTTCACTCCTTCAGAAAAAATAAGGACACCTTTATCTTCTAGTTTATTTCCTGTTTTTTCTTGGTTTATTAACGCCCACCCAATCGAATTCGTCCCTAAATCCAGTCCTAATACTTTTGCCATGCTTTGTTATTTTTGTTCATAATTTATAAATCTATAAAATCTTTTTAAACCCCTTTTACGGTTTTCCCCATTGTGTTGTAAATTATTTTTAAGTACATTTGAATTGTGAAAATTTTATTCTAATCTTTAATCTTATCACAATAAGGCTATATGCCGTAGGTATTAAAACCTTGAGTCCCGCTTCGGTGGGACTTTTTTTGTTTACTGTGATTGAATAGTGCTATTTCAATACAAACTTTTATTAAATAATACATTGATAGTCTGTCAAATAAACTAATTTATAAGACATTAAAGCGTTCAAAACCCGGTAATGAGGTGTTTTGATACAATAGTAAACGGGGAGTTAATAAAGTGCGGCTTTTCAAATATAGTT
>NZ_CAXBAN010000381.1:0-2504 GCF_963973675.1 uncultured Planktosalinus sp.
AAATTGAATTCTCTTATCACCATCCTCTACGCCTACCGCAACCGTGACGCCCAACGGGTAAAACAGTCGCTGCTATCCTTGCAAAAGCAAACGGTAAACAATTTTGAAGTGGTATTTATTGATTATGGAAGTACACCAGTCTATAATGAGCCTGTTAAAGAGGTAGTGGAAGTATTTGCATTTGCCAACTACCATTATGTGGGCCATCCCGGCTTGTTATGGAACAAAAGCAAAGCCCTGAACTATGGCATCCGACAGGCAAAAGGGAAGTATGTGTTCATAGCGGATGTGGATGTGTTGTTTCACCCGGAAACCATCCAATTATTTCAAAATAGTGCCCACCCACAAACGGCCTTTCTTTTTCAATTGTCGTATTTAAGTAAAAAAACAACCGAATCATTAGGAAGTGAACCCAATTATTTTGACTTGCCTGTGAAGCACACAGGAGAAGTGAATGGAATGGTGCTGACCTCTAAGAAATCACTTATAGACATCAAGGGATTGGATGAGTTTTTTCACTTTTATGGTTCTGAAGATATTGACCTCTTTCAACGCCTCGAGTCTGCAGGCCAACAAGTGATACGACGCCCTGAAAAATATTTTTTACACCAATGGCATCCCATTTATAATTCTTATGATGATTCAAAGCTATCAATCACTCCAAGATTGTACAATGTAAAGCGCATCAATCAGCAGCATTATTTTTATCAAAAAAAGGCATCCACAGTCAAACCCAATCAATCGGATATGTGGGGAAACCCTGTTAAATCAAATGAATTTGAACAGTTGTTACATCCTGATGTGGAACATCAAATAGAAAATGTGCACGCCAAGGTAGTTCACTTTCTGAAAATTGTGTTACCTGCTTTTAAAAAAGGCGTTCTAAAACTGGAAGTACGTGAAGATGCTAAGCAACATACATTTAAGTATAAAATCAAAAAGCTGTTAAAAAAAACCTCACAACCTTATCTTTCAATAAAGGGCGTAAATGACCTGATCTTGTCTGAAATTATTTATAACTACAGAGATTACAATTACCTGTATGAAGTCCATAATGATTTAAAAGGTGTAACTTTTAGTATTCAAAAGGATTAAGTATGAAAAAAATAAGACTTTTTTGGTGGAATGAGGTGTATTATATGGGGAAACCCTTGCAAAACTATGGAGATTTATTGGGCAAGTATTTGGTTGAAAAAATATCAAACAAGGAAGTGGAATTCGTAAATCCGCGTAAATGGCATCTCAAAGACTATTTTCAACCTATTTACGCTACTGCCGGTAGTATATTAGCACACGTCAATCGCCATTGCGTGGTGTGGGGCAGTGGCATCATCTTAAAAGACCAGGTCGTAAAACCGGCCCGGTTTCTCGCCGTAAGAGGTCCCCAAACCAGTAAGCGACTGCTGGAGCAAGGGTATAAGGTTCCGGAAATCTATGGCGACCCGGCTCTGTTGTTGCCGCTCTATTACAATCCACCGATAGAAAAAAAATACACCCTGGGTATCGTGCCGCATTACAATGATTTTAAAGCGGTACAACAAAACTATCAAAACAGGAAAGACCTTTTAATCATCGACCTGATGACCAACGATATTGAAGCTACCACCAACTTGTTCTTGAGTTGCGAGCGGATAGTTTCCTCTTCTTTACATGGCCTGATTGTAGCCCATGCCTATGGCATCCCGGCCGTTTGGGTGCAATTTTCAGACAAGCTCTTTGGCGACGGCATCAAATTCAGGGATTATTTTGAGTCTGTCAAACTGCCAACCTATCAACCGGAAGTTTCAGAACAACTGCCTTCCATAGAAGAGCTAAAGAGACTCTTGGATACCTTCCCATCCCTACCCGAGCAAAAAACAATCAGTCAACTGCAAAAAGGATTGATGGACGTGTGTCCGTTTGTAGAGAAAATGACTTTAGACGGAGATAGAAAATAGAGAATAGAAAAGAGAGAAGAGAAAAGTGAACTGTGTACGTCCCTGTTTTTTTGAATTTTCATTCATCAACCCAAACACCAATCAACCAGTCAACCTTTCACCCTCCGTAGGTTTACCGAAGGAGGGAGTCAATTAGTAAACTAGTCAACTAGTCCACTAGTATACCAGTCCACCAGTCCACCAGTCAACCAGTAAACCAGTCCACCAATTAACTAATAAACAATCGTCTTATGAAAGCGCAATGGCAAGCTACTTAGCAAGGCGGCAATGGATTTTCCGGCTTCACCGGTACCGTAAATGGCGGAACTTACCGGACGGCCATGTTGAAAATGGGTTTCAATGGCATTTTTGATGGCCTCTTTGTCGTGGGGTACATCCAACACATTGCCTCCTTGTTGCCGGCGGTGTTGCCTGCTGCCAATATTGATGACCGGAACACCCAAAAAGGCACACTCTCTTATACCCACACTGCTGTTGCCTACCAGGCCTTTACTATGGTAGAGCAACTGTAAAAAATCTTCACTTTCCATATTTTTAAAGAAATGCACTTGCTCGAGGTCATAGCGT
>NZ_CAXBAN010000382.1:0-2496 GCF_963973675.1 uncultured Planktosalinus sp.
TCATTGGGGATTGAGTGGTCCGGCGATTTTAAAGTTATCAGCCTGGGGAGCACGTGAGTTGAATGCACTGGATTATAAGTTTGACTTGGAAGTAAATTGGTTGGAACACCTCCGTTTTGATGAGGTAGTGGAGCAGTTAAAACAAATTAAAAGCGACTATGCCAAACAAGGGGTGTTGAAGTTTCCGCATTTTGAATTGCCTAAACGCTTGTGGAAAAGCCTTGTGACCGCCACCGGAATCGACACTGAAACCAAGTGGGCTGAAATCAATAAAAACCAATTACAAAACCTGGCTAACCAACTCACTCAATGCCGGTTTGAAGTCACCGGAAAAAGTACTTTTAAAGAAGAGTTTGTTACAGCAGGCGGCGTTGACTTGAAAGAAATCAACTTCAAGACATTTGAAAGTAAGTTGCATAAAAACCTCTACCTCGCTGGCGAAGTCCTCAACATCGACGCCATCACAGGCGGCTTCAACTTTCAGAATTGCTGGACAGGAGGCTATTTGGTGGCAAAAGCTTTGTGTGAACAATAAAAAAACAGGAGATGGACTCCTGTTTTTTTATTGTTGACCTATAAAGGCATTACTTTTTGATAATTTTTTCAGTACTAAATTTACCTTCAGATTTGATAACTGCAAAATACACTCCTGATTTAAGATCTGAAATAGTTATTTGAGCTTTTGGTTTATTGATTGTTTCGTTTAACACCAACTTTCCTGTTATATCATAAAGAGAGAGCGTTTCAATCATTGATTTGGATTGTATATTAAAATGGTCGGATGCCGGGTTGGGGAACACCAGGTATTGATTTTCTGCTGTTTCGTTTATGGATAAATTGGTATTAACACCAAATATAGTTTCATAGGTATTGCCCTCAAAGTCAACACTCACATTATAGACCCCATCAGGCCAGGCGTTGGTTACATCCCAAAACCAGTGTGCCCAGGAAGTTGCATAAAATTGGCCGAAATTTGAATTCCAAGTAAAGTCGATCAATACATCGTTGTTGGGATCTGTAATTGTAATATCAACAGGAACATTATTTCTTAAATCCCTGAAGAACAGTCTTAATACAAATTGATCACCCGGCTCAAAATTGAGTTCCTCATAGGTGTCTTCAACCACGCCACAAGTATCATCGAAAGTAGTAGTGTAGTGAGTTGAAATACGGTTTATTTTAGATACGTAATAAGCATCCTGACTTTCCCACCATGAGTTTGGATTCATTTCATTACAGGCACCTTGATAAGGATCAATAAGATTGTTATTGGCATCATAAACTTCAAAGTGAAGGTGAGGAATGTTGCTGCTTCCGGAACTTCCTGCTAGCCCGAGGTATTCACCTTGAGAAACACTTTCCCCAAGGCCTTTGGTGGTAACACTTCCATCTTTAAAATGTAAATAGTAGGTTTGAGAACCATCTGCGTGTTCCAGTACAATACCGTTCCAGTTTGGATTTCCGTTTATAGAACAATTCATGTCGGGAAATCCGTCTCTTTTTTCTATGATAACCCCATCAGCAGGCGCTATGATTTCCATCATTTCCTCTTGCATGCGTTTCCAGGGGTAAGGCCATAAAATATAATCGGTTCCCGCGTGGTTGCCCGATGCCCAATCATAGGTCCTGCTTTCACAAAAGTAGTCGGTTAAATTGTTGTTGGGGGTACTGTTGTGGTCCACCAAAAAATTGATGGTGTGGTACCCATAATCATCAAAACTCGCCTTGGGCTTGATAGGGTCTGAAAATAAGACACCACCCCCTAAGTTTGAAAATGCCTGCGGATTGTTGGCAAGCAGTTCACTTTTGTTTTGTTGAATTTTACGTTTCAATTCCAAGCGATCATCGTCTGAAAGGCATTCACCTTTTTCAAGAAAAACAGGCTGAAAATGAGCTTCTGAAGGATAGGCCCCTGTTGGAGCCACAATGTTGGTGTTCTGACCTAAAACAGCCAAAGGCAAGAATACAATTAAGTTGAAAAATTGTTTTGTCATAATACATTTATTTTGAGTTATTAAATTGATTTACAAGGTTTAAAACAAGCCTTAGTAATGCAAAGCATTTGCATACAATGCAAATGGGGCTATTCAAAATAAATGTAACGAGGGTGCGTAGTTAAAAAACTCAAACTTTAACTAAAAGAGGGGATGAAATAAATGTATTTACAATTGGTTTAGTAAATGTACTATTTTTTTTTAAATAAAAAAACTGAACTTTAGAGGATTTGAATTTTGAGTTTTTTTATAAAAGCAACGCAATCTTGTGACTGTATTTAAATAAACAGGGTATTCAGTTTTTGGCAAGCTCATTTGAACGTCTAAACTGATTTGTTAAAATTTATTGGTTATTTAGTTATCTTTGCTCCACCATGACAGAACATGATTTCCTTTCAAGACCCTATACCCACACCCTTGAAAAAGGCCAAGTAACCTGGCAATCGCCCAGCAACATTGCTCTGGTTAAATACTGGGGAAAATATGGTGAACAGTTGCCCAA
>NZ_CAXBAN010000383.1:0-2494 GCF_963973675.1 uncultured Planktosalinus sp.
TTCTATGATAGAGTCACTACAGCAGTACCAACAATTGAACTAAATGGTTGTCCTTCAATTGCAGCATTTCCAAGATCTGTAAACCCTGTATATACAAAGATATCATCTTCGCTAAAGTCAGGACCAAGATCAACTACTGTCGTTCTGTATTTTGTATAGTTTGTATTGATATTCCAGTTAAAACCTCTTCCTTCATTTCTTACAGGATTAATTCCTAAGTCAACTTCAAAACCATAACCTTCCATTCTACCGATGTTAACACTCGTAGAAGTAAATCCTGTAGCAGGGTCTAGACCTCTTGATGTAATTTGATCTGTAGTGACTCTATCATAGAATGAAAAATCTAAACTTACTCGATTATCAAGGAATCTGGATTCTATACCAAATTCTGTTTCTTCATACAATTCTGGTTTCAAGCCTGGATTTCCGAGGGCTCCCACAGTTGTGTTAGAAATATATGTTGTTCCACCATTATCTTGAAACGCTTGAGAAATTAATGCTAGGTTATTTGAAACCGGGAATCCGGATGAGAACCCAGCTGAGGTTCCATAACTAGCTCTTAATTTCAAATAATTGATACCGTTTGTAGTTCTAATACCCGGAAACGCTACTGAAGGCAAGAATGAAATACTTGCACTAGGGTAGGCTTTACTGTTTTCAACGTGGTTTGAAACCCAGTCGTTCCTAGCTGCTAAGTTTAAATATAAATAGTTTTTAAAGTCAAAATCTGCCTGACCATAAACACCAACAATATTTCTGTAAGCTGTTGTTTGAATCACTCCGCTATTTGATCTGAAGTTGAAGTGTCTGAATACATCGAAAACAATTTGATCAATACTTTGCATTCCGTGGCGGTCATAACGCTCATACTTGGAAGTTGCACCTAAAGTAAAGTTAAACCCTAGATCATCAGTTAATGAATAGCTTCCGTTCAACATCAAGTTGTGATCCCAAATTTGATTAGTGTTTGTATAAGTTGTGTATTCACCCAAGTTTACAGATTCCGGAGCTCCGGCACCTTTGTTGGTGCTTATCTCATTAAATTCAGAATACACATCATATCCAACCCGATACGAAGCGCTCAAATTGTCGTTTATTTCATATTGGAAATTTGCCTGTCCAAAAGAACGGTTCGTAATTTGGTTAACAGAACTGTTTTTTACTGTCCAGTTAGGGTTTACAATGTCATCACCAGAACGGTAATAAACACTTTGACCGGTTACAGGATTTTGATAAGGAAGATCCATTAAAGGAAGGTTTCTAGGTGTATAAAATACATCGCCAAAAACTGATAAACCAAATTGAGCAGATGATGCATTACTATATGCTACCGGAGGTGTAGTGAAGTCTGTTCTAACATAGTTTATAGTGCTTGACACAGTAAACTTGTTTGAAAGAATTGCTCGACCACCAACAGAGAATGAATTTCTTTTTGTAACGTTTCCGGGAGTAAAGCCTTCATCGTTTACACGGCCGTAGTTAAAGTTGTAGTTGTATTTGCCGTCTTCAGAGCTTCCTGCTATATTGACTGAGGTGTTTGTTGCTAAACCACTTCTAAAGAATTCTTTAACATGGTTGTCAGCAGGTTCCCAAGGTAATGTAGCACCTTCATATTGTGGAAACACTTCATTTAATGCTGGTCTGTCATAAGGGTGAGGCCAAGTTCCATCTTCATTGATGTTACTTGATGGGTCTCCCCAGCCACCTAGGCCAGTTTCATAAAAACCGGGTCCCCAGTTACTGAAAAAGTTACCGAAAGATTGGTCAAAACCATTTCCGTATTTGTTAGTGAAATCAGGTAATGAAGCAATCTCATTGTTAAATACTGATTGAATGACAGTAATCTCAGTTTTTTTAGCACTTTTTGAAGATGAACCGGCTTTTGTAGTAATAAGAATTACACCATTTTTACCTTCTGTACCGTAAAGAGTAGCAGCAGCATACCCCTTTAATACTGAAATACTTTCAATGTTGTTGGGATCAAGGTCTAAAGACCGGCTAGATCCACTGTTACCATTAACGAAATTACCAACTGCATTGGTATCGTTTGAAATTGGCACACCATCAACAATAAATAAAGGTTGGTTACTTCCTGTAATGGAGTTGTAACCTCTAATGTTAATGTTTGTTGCAGAACCGGATATACCGCTGGTATTGTTAATAACAACCCCAGAAGTTTTTCCTGAAAGTACTCTGGCAACATCCCCTTCAGAACGTTGCTCGATGCTTTCAGCAGCGACTTCACTTACTGCATAACCAAGTGCTTTTTTCTCTCTTGCAATTGCGAAACCAGTTACAACAACCTGAGAAAGTTCTTCTCCTGCCTGCATTTGCAGATCAATTGTTGACGTAGTTGCGGTCACCGCTCTTTCTTGAGTAGAAAAACCCACATAGGTAAACACAAGCGTTTGCCCCACACTGGCATTGAGGGAATAATTTCCGTCAAAGTCAGACTGGGTACCTGTAGTAGTACCTTTGATTACAATGTTAACCC
>NZ_CAXBAN010000384.1:0-2468 GCF_963973675.1 uncultured Planktosalinus sp.
AATCCAACTGACCCCGCTGAGGAACCCACACTATTTATTGAAAGAAACTACCAAGACAGATACAGTGACCCCGGAAGTTTCGTTACAAAACGTAATGAATATGGTCGCAATGTATTGGAAATAGATAACAACACCATTTATTTAATTGGAGACGGATATTCACCTGAAGGTAAATTGCCATTTGTTGACCAATACAATCTTAATACTAAGGAAACAGAAAGATTGTACAGAGCCAAACCTAATGAAATGCTTGAAAGCATCATTAGAATGATAGATGTGAAAAAAAGGACTGTACTAACAAGACTGGAAAGCAGTAATCAATTTCCAAACTATTTCATCAGAAATATTAAAACAAACGAATTAGAACAAATTTCCGATTTCAAAAATCCATTTAAAGCAATTCAGGATGTTCATAAAGAGGTTATTACATACAAAAGAGAGGATGGTCTTGACCTCTCAGCAACTCTTTACCTCCCTGTTGATTATGATAAAAACAAGAAATACCCCATGATAATGTGGGCATATCCCAGAGAATTTGTTGATGCTTCAAGTGCATCACAAGTAACTTCCAGTAGTAAGGAATTTACCTATCTTAGTTATGGTACACCATTATATTGGGTAAATCGTGGTTATGTTGTTTTGGATGACGCTGCTTTTCCAATCATTGGGGAAGACGGCGAACAACCTAATGATACTTTTGTAGAACAATTGGTTGCCAATGCAAAAGCAGCCATCGATGCTGTAGATGCGTTAGGGTATATTGACCGAAGTCGTGTAGCTGTTGGAGGACACAGTTATGGTGCCTTTATGACTGCAAATTTACTTTCACACTCCAATTTATTTGCAGCAGGAATTGCCCGCAGCGGTGCTTACAACAGAACTTTAACTCCATTTGGTTTTCAGGCAGAAGAACGAAACTACTGGGAAGCACCTGAAATTTATTACTCAATGTCACCCTTCATGAATGCCGAAAAAATGAAAACACCTTTACTATTGATACATGGTGAAGCTGATAATAATTCAGGCACTTACCCCATGCAAAGCGAGCGTTACTTTAATGCATTAAAAGGCTTGGGAGCTCCTGTGAGATTGGTTATGTTACCCAATGAAAGCCACGGTTATACTGCGAGAGAAAGTATTATGCATTTGCTGTGGGAACAAGATCAGTGGCTCGAAAAATATGTGAAGAATAAAGCGAAATAATCTTTTAAAAAAACCGAAAATAAACCTCTTTATGATTTAGTAAAGGGGTTTATTTATTCCAACACAATTTTTTGAAAACCTTCTGTTAACCATTCCTGAAGGTTTCCTTCTTCATCTACATAAATAACATAAGCATCAATGGTTGTATGCTCTTCTAAAAAAAAATGTGTTTCTTCAAGTTCCATGACCATAAACGCAGTTGCATAAGCATCGGCTTCTGCACAGGTTTTAGCAAGTACTGAAACGCTCAGTACATTACTTTTCTTTGGCCAACCTGATTTAGGGTTTATAGAATGTACATAGTGGGTTCCGGTTTCGGGATCAATACGGGTTTTTCTGTAATTACCGGAAGTTGCCATTGCGGCATTTTTTAGCTTAATCTTTTTAATGAGTCTGCGTTCTTCAGTTTGAGTGGGATCATCGATTCCCACAATCCAATCATTTCCTGTGTTTTTGTTATCCCCTTTTGCTAAAAGCTCTCCCCCCAATTCTATTAAATAATTTTGAATGTTATTTGAGTCTAAAGTTTTTCCTAATAAATCAATTGTATATCCTTTGGCAATAGCATTAAAATCAATAAAAGTGCGTGGGTCTTGCTTCTTTATAATGTTATCTTTTGTTAATAACAACTTTTCAAATCCTACAAATTCTTTGATACTGTCAACTTGAGTACTGTCAATTCCTCTTAATTTTCCTTGAGGTCCAAAACCATAAGCATTTACTAATGGACCCACCGTCGGATCAAAATAGCCATTGGTCTCTGTCCATATATTTTTTGAAAGTAAGTATACAGTTTCAAAATGTTTGTCTATAATAACAGTAGAGTCACCAACATTTATTTTAGAAATATCAGATGAAGGCAAATAGGTAGACATTGATTGATTAACAAGGTCAAAGACTTTTATCAGAGCTTCATGATAGTCTTGGTCACCGTCGTATTGTATACTGTAAGTTGTTCCAAGAGCCTCTCCGGAATTTTGGATTAAAGAAGTAGACGTTTCCTTATTTTTACAGGAAAGGCTTAAAATTAAAAGGCAAAAAAAGAGTAAGTATTTCATTTATTTTTAAATAAGGATGTATTTATTGCTAAAAAAGGATTCAGTTTATTTCCTGAATTCCTTTGTAAATGAACGTATAATCTTGATTCTTAACAATGGGGTTTTGGTAATTATCACCGTGTCCTAATCCGACTCCTGCATAATAGGTTTTTGCTTCAAATTTATCGGCGTGTTCTTTTATTTTTTTCATAAAGACTTGATCATATT
>NZ_CAXBAN010000385.1:0-2456 GCF_963973675.1 uncultured Planktosalinus sp.
TTTGTGGTAAAGACATCTTCCTTTACCACATCGTCAAAAGTGCAATTGAAATGTCTGAGTACTTTTTCTAAATCGGAATAGCAGTTTTTCATTTGCTGTTTAAAATCAGCCACAGCAGTGGGGTTGCCTTCATCGTCCATGCTCACTGCACCGGAGATTTTGATGTGGTTGCCAATTTTGACGGCATGCGAGTATCCATAGGCTTTTTCAACTTCTGGGCGTAGTAAAAAATATTCGGGTTTTTGATTTGATGTTTCCATTTTTAATAGTTATTTAAAGTTTCTTTAACGGGTCTGAATTGTGCGCCTAAATCAGTTTTTGCCTTATTGTTTTTATACACAATTTGAGGCTTGTTTTTGGGTTCGTGATGGTTCAACATCTCGTGAATATCTGATACTTTATAGGTTTCACTAGTCAATAGATAATCTTTTCCATGTAAGCCATTTGTTGTTGCGGCTTTGTATGTAGCACTTGCTACATCGGCGACATCTACCACGGTAAATGCCACATCATTGTCATATAGTGTTTGGAAAAAATCATCAGGAGCAATCATGTTTTTAATGAGAAACTGCACTCCGGTGGAGGTGGAGTCCTCTCGGTTTGACAGGGATTTTCCCATCACCATCACGGGAGATACGGTTGTGATTTCAAAAGATAGCTGAGGGTTGTTTTTTACAAATTTTTCCACTACCTGCTGGGCTAAATATTTTGCTTGTGCGTAAGGATGGTTTTGTTCACTAAAAAATCTTGTATCACTTTCATCAAAAGTTTCTGTATCACTTTTTCCAGCGGCAGGCAAGGGGAAATTTGTATTCCAGGCTGCTATAGAGGCGATTAAAACCACTTTTTCAATGCCTGGTGTTTTGTTGATTACTTCCAGAAAATTTTCGGTGCCTTTGATTGTAGGGTCAAATAGATCTCTCTGCGGATCTTCCACATTGAGTTGAAAGGGCGTGCCGGAGTGAATTAAAATATCACAGTCTTTTACAAAATCATTTAATACCGTTTTGTTTTCGACATTGAGTTCACTGATGTAAAGGTTTTCAGCATTGTTGAGTGCCATGAGATGCTCGTATTTGTCTTCTCGGGAAATATCGGTGGCCGAGACTTTGACTTCATACCCATTTTTTAAAAATTGCTTGGTGATATAGCTTCCAATAAAGCCAGAGCCACCTATGATTCCTACTTTTTTCATATCTATAGTCCGGAAAACCCGTTTTCTTTGAGTTTATATTTTCTAACCCATTTGAAACCAAATAATTGAGCGATTTTAGGAAGCAAGTGGATTCTTTAATTTGAAATTAAAAACAGGTAGCCGGCAGTAGATTTTGCTAATTGTCTAATAACCATTAAACATGAAAAATCACCTATTGACACTACTGCCGAAATTCTATAAACAGAAAACTTACCTGATTTTTTTATTCTTCTACTTCTTCAGACTCGTCTGATTGAGCCGCAGCATTTCTTTCAAGTTCCTGAAGTTCCAATACAATTTCTGTGGGATCCCAATAGCCATATGTGGTAACGATTTTACCATCTACAAAACGATACGTCAAGTGAACAGGCATATCAATGACTTTACCACTTTCCTTTACAGTAGCTTGCCAGTCTAACCAGACATTTACCCAGGTGTGTCCTTCATCTGTCACTACCATTTCATATTCCTGATCTTCTTCTAAAAACCCTCTGTTTGAATAATTAGCATCATTGTCTTGATGGTATTCCACCAGTTTGTCTATGGTAAGAAAATCGGTTTTTGTATTGAAATAGGTTTTGCTGGTGTCTGCAAAATTGGTCATGCTATATTCTTTTTCATTATAGTCTTTGATGACTGTTTTTACGATATCGATTTCAGGTGATTCCTGTGTGTAGCGAGTATCTTGTTGATTGCAAGCTGTAAAAAGGACGATTGCAAGTCCCAGTAAAATTACTTTTTTCATAATGTTGGTTTTAAATTAGTATTCATTAAAGTTCATTATTTCACCTTCTTTGAGTATCCAATGATGCTGAAATGTTGTAGTGACGCCTTCACATTCTGTGGGCTTTCTGCCAGAGACAGTTCCTGTAACTAAGATTTTATTCTTTTCAGTTTCCTGAAATTCCAGTGATTGAAAAGAGATTCCTCGCCATTCATTTTTCAGGATGGCTAAAAATGTGATGTTGTATCTTTCATTGACCTCTTTGGCATTATTGAGTTTCTCCCACTGAATGTTGGGGGTCAATGCTTTTACTTCTTCTGAAGTGGTGCTTTTTTGATGAATCACTTCATAAATATTTTTTACTACTATAAGGTTTTCATTCATTTGCCCTTGCACTCCCGAAGAAACAAGGAGTGCAGTAACAAATGTGATTGCAAAAAGTTTTATAGGCTTCATAGACTATATACTGTGTTGTTTATAGGTTTTGACCGCTTATTTTATTTAGAAGGATTATAGGATAGTTCTGGCATCATATAG
>NZ_CAXBAN010000386.1:0-2454 GCF_963973675.1 uncultured Planktosalinus sp.
ATACTCAACGAACTCCAATTGCCTTACCGTGTTTTAAGACTTTGTGGGGGCGATTTGGGCTTTACCTCTGTCCTAACGTATGATTTTGAGGTATTTTCAACCGCTCAAGACCGCTGGCTGGAAATTTCATCGGTGTCCAATTTTGAAACCTTTCAGGCCAACCGATTGAAACTGCGTTTTAAAGATGAAAACGGAAAAAACCAGCTGGCACACACTTTGAACGGTAGTGCCTTGGCACTACCCAGAGTCCTTGCCGGAATACTGGAAAACTATCAAACACCTGAGGGTATTAAAATTCCTGAAGTGTTGGTGCCTTATTGTGGGTTTAGTTTGATTGATTAGTTAGTATTTAACCCTCAGGGTTTAGGACCTTGAAAAGGTTGCTTACAAATTAATTTTTTATAAACTTTTTACTCACCCTATTGCCTTGCTCATTTACAAACACCACAAAATACAAACCAGATTGAAGTTTGTTGACATCTATTTGTGATTGCCCTGCTTCTACAATATGGGTTTGTTGCAGTTTACCACCCACATCATACACACTTGCTTGCACCTGGTTGAATGCGTTTTTGATAAACAAGGATCCTTTTACAGGATTAGGGAAGGTGGTAAAACCATTGACAAAAAAGTCATCTATAATTGTGAGTTGAGCCGTTACAAATAAAGCCCAATCTCCATTGGCATTTGTGATTAATAAACCTAGATTATCACCAGGGATTTCTTCATAAGTATAGGTAAATGGATTTTTTGGTGTGCCATTATCATCAATGGGTGTTTCAAAAAACAAACTTTTGTAAAGTTCAACAGCAGTAAGCTCATCTGGGTCACTATATTCACAAGAAGAATAATCTTCAATTAATCCTATTGTAAAAGTACTTTCAGCTACATTAGTATAAGGAACAGTGATAAATTCAAAACAACTATGTCCATATCTAATTAAAAAACTTTCTGTATCAACTACTCGATAGAATACACCTCCCCCTAAATCTTGAAGCGAGATGAATTCTCCATTTACTTCCCCTTCTACGAGATGCCATTCTGATGTTAAAAAAATATCGGGTTGTGCATATAAAGTAATTGAATTTGTTTGAAAGAGAAAACCGTTTAAACTTAAAATCAATGAAATAGTTATAAAGGTTGTTTTATTTTTAATATGTTTTTTCATAATAGTATTTTTATAGTTTAGATAAGTTTTTAGAACCTTGAATTTCACCGTCACATACTAAATAAAAAAGTAGAATTAACCTCATTGTTCCAATCTAAGTAAGTAAAATGTTTGAATTTATAAATACGAATTTTATTAATTACTTAACTAATTTATAACTAGATTACCAATCCACATTTTGTTATATTTACCAAAAAGTATCAAAATGCGCATCTCCCTCTTTGTATTTCTATTTTGTTTTAGCTTGGTTTCATTCTCTCAAAATGAAAACCTGGCTAAAAATTATTTTGACAGAGGCGACTTTGATAAAGCACTGCCCATTTTCAAAGCGCTATTTGAAAACACACCCAACAAAAACGACTACTTTTTATATTACCTCAACACACAGCAACAATTAGAAAACTTTGAGGAAGCCCAAAAGTTAATTGAAGAACGACTAAAGTTTACTAAAAACCACCCTATTTTTATCGTTGAACTGGGGAGAAACTACCTGCTTCAAAACCAACCTCAAAAAGCAGACTCCATTTTTAATGTGGCCATAAAAAGTATTTATGAAAACCCAAAAATTACCTTTTCAATCGCCAATACTTTTGAGAAATACAGCTTACTGGACAAAGCCATTGAAACCTATGAAAAAGGCATGGCACTCGATGAATCACTTGACTACAACAGCAGGCTGGCCCGTCTCTATGGCGAACAGGGACTTCTTGAAAAAATGTTTGAAAGTTACTTGAATATTATTGAGCGCAACCCTTCTTTTTTAATTGCTGCACAACGAAATTTTAGTCGGTATATAATAGAAGACCCTCAAAACGAAGCCAACGAACTGCTTAGAAAAGCACTGTTAAGAAGGTCACAAAACAATCCTGATATATTTTACAACCAATTATTGAGCTGGTTGTTTATCCAGCAAAAACAATACGACCGAGCTTTCACGCAAGAAAAAGCAATCTACCGGCGCACATTTGATGGATTAAATGAAATGCTGGAACTGGCACTCATTGCTATGGATGATAAAGACTACCCCATTTCAAAAGAAATTTTAGGTTTTATCATTGAAAACAGCACTTCAGAAATGGACCGATTGGAGGGCTATCAATATTTAATGGAAATTGAAATTAGAACAGGTCAAAAAGAAACCTATCCAGAAATAAAATCAAAGTTCACTAATCTGATCAGCACTTTTGGTGAAGGACCAAAAACCTTTGGCCTTCAAGTAGATTACAACCGTTTTTTAGCCTATAAAATCAATGATAAATCAACAGCCGTTCAAAATTTAAAATCTT
>NZ_CAXBAN010000387.1:0-2445 GCF_963973675.1 uncultured Planktosalinus sp.
TCATTTTGGCTGTACAAGAACCAGATGAAACGACGCACTTTGTAAGGACAGTTGTTTGCGCAGTATCTTGTTCCCACACATCGGTTATAGGCCATTTGATTTTGACCTTGTCGACCGTGAGAGGTTGCTGCAACAGGACATACTGTTTCACAGGGAGCGTGGTTACAGTGTTGACACATCACCGGCTGGAATGCTACCTGTGGATTGTCTGATGGGCTTTCTAGTTCACCAAACTGACTTAACGACTCTCCTAATCCGGAAATCGCATTTTTCTTATCGGCATCGGATAGAATGCTTTCTTCTGAAGAATAGTATCTGTCAATACGCAACCAGTGCATATCCCTGCTTCTTCTCACCTCTGTTTTACCAACAACCGGAACGTTGTTTTCGGCGTGACATGCTATAACACAGGCACCACAACCGGTACAGGCATTTAAATCTATTGACAGGTTAAAATGATGTCCAATTGAGCGATCGAAGCTTTCCCACAGATCAACATCGGGGGAGTCTACGGGTGTATTGACATGATTTAAAGAAACCTTAGGCATAGGGTTCCACTCTGCATAATCAACTGTGTTGAAAACTTCCAGTGTAGTTTCTCTTATGATGTCTCTTCCCATCATGGTATTGTGCAACTGCACACAGGCAAACTCGTGTTCTCCGCTTGTTTTTTCAAGTGAAACACGTTGCACGCCTTTAAAATTTTGGTATAATGAGTAGGCATTTACACCTACTTGCATTTCTTTTTGAATGTTGTGAGTTTTCCCGAACCCAAAAGCGAGGCCCACAGTACCTTTGGCTTGACCGGGTTGTATGAGTACAGGAACACGTTCAAGTGTTGAACCGTTTGTTTTAATATTCACATAACTTCCATTCAAAGCTCCATTAGCAACATGCTTGTTTACAAGACCTAAAGACTCTGCATCTGCTGCTGAAATTGTCAGGTAGTTATCCCAAGATGTTCTTGTAATGGGGTCAGGCATTTCCTGTAGCCAGGGGTTATTTGCATTTTGCCCATCACCCATATTTGTTTTGGTATAGAAAATCAGATCAAACTCTCCTTCAGCTGTAGATTGAGCAGCAAACGCACCGTTTGATTCTGAAGCCTCCATTGTTCCAGAGGCAACTTCAGTTTCAGGCATCAGGTTAGCTGTACTTTCAAACACACCATCGTGCAGTGCCTGATTCCAGCTATTTCCATTTAACAAGGGCTCAGTTGTTTCTCTTATATAATCATAATAGGATTGTTCTTTTCCTAATATAGCCAATATTGTTTCCTGAAATTGTTGGGTATTGAATAAGGGCTTGATGGTTGGTTGTGAAAGCGCAAAATGACCCTTCTTTATCTGTACATCACCCCAAGACTCCAAATAATGTGGAGTAGCGGCCACAAACTGGGCTTCAGAAGCAGTTGCATCTTCACGCATTGCAAAGGCCAGTGTAAAGTCTAAGTTTTTATAAGCTTCTTTTAGTTCTTCACTATTTGGTAAAGAATATAAGGGGTCTATACCCACTGTGATCAATCCTTTTACAGTTCCTGTTTTAATGCCCTGAACTACATTTAAAACTTCCTGACTGTTACCTTGTTTTATTAATCTTGGCTGGTCAGTATCAATTACAGTACTGCCAAGTGTTTCGTTTAATTCGAGTGTCATTGATTGTGCTTCCACATCCATCAAACCACAAACAACAACCGCTTTTGAACCGGCTTTTTGCAGCTGTCTTTTCGCATTTGAAACTGCTTCCTGAATATGTTGAGGAATATCAGCAGTTTTGCCTGCCAGAGCTTTCAATACTTCTTTTTGTTGAGCAGGGGTTACAGGTACACGTTTGTCTGCATTTGCACCTGAGAGTGTCATCAACGACTCAAACTGAATGTGCCGGGACATTTTTCCATTTTTAGGAACACGTCCTTTTGCATATCCAGCATCATAGCCTCCTCCTTGCCAATCTCCTAAAAAGTCGGCTCCAACAGAAACTATAACTTCAGCTTGTGAAAAATCATAATCTGCCAAACCTCTTACTCCATACTTCATTTGAAATGCATCAAGTGCTTCAGAGGATGAGACAGTATCGTAAACTACGTGACGAATGTTTGAATATTTTGTGGTAAACTCTTTAATGAGTTTACTGGTAGATGGGCTTGCAAGGGTTTGAGTCAATAAAACAACTTCATTACCGTTTGCCGAGAGGGTATCCAATCTTGAAGCCACTAGTGGATTGAAATAATCCCAATCTACTTGTTCGCCCTCTGCTAAAGGACCCTGAAGTCTGTATTTATCATAAAGAGACAAAACTGATGCTTGCACTCTTGCATTGGCACCTCCTTTGGTTTTTGAAAGGGTATTGTTTTCAATTTTAATGGGTCTTCCTTCTCTTGTTTTAACCAGAACAGAAGCAAAATCAAAACCATCTGCAATTGTTGTTGCATAAAAATTTGCAAGT
>NZ_CAXBAN010000388.1:0-2429 GCF_963973675.1 uncultured Planktosalinus sp.
TGGGACAGCGTCATCCAAACAAGCCTGAACGGTTTTTTTAATGTGACCAGTTTCTTCATTCAAAAAATGTTACGAAATAAATATGGCCGAATTGTGAATATGGTTTCTGTTTCTGGAGTGAAAGGAACCGCGGGGCAAACAAACTATTCTGCAGCTAAAGGTGCCCTAGTGGCTGCCACTAAAGCACTGGCACAAGAAGTGGCAAAGAGAAATATTACCGTAAACGCCGTAGCACCCGGTTTTATTAAAACTGATATGACCGAGGCTATGGACGAAAGTGAATTAAAGAAGTTAATCCCCTTAAACCGTTTTGGCGAAGCCCAAGAAGTGGCAGATTTAGTAGCTTTTTTAGTTTCCAAAAAATCTGGTTATATTACTGGTGAAATCATTAATATCAACGGAGGAATTTATTCCTAAAATCAGTAAACAGTTGTTACACATGGAATCACGAAGAGTCGTCATAACCGGAATGGGTATCTATTCCTGCATCGGAACTTCTTTAAAAGATGTTAAAGAGTCCTTGTACAATGGAAAGTCAGGAATACAATTTGATCCTGAGCGCAAAGAATCTGGGTTTCGTTCAGCTTTGACAGGCATGGTTCCCACACCCGATTTAAAGCCTTATTTGAATCGAAGACAGCGTGTAAGCATTGGAGAGGAAACAGAGTATGCCTATATGGCCACACGTGAAGCACTTCAAAATGCTCAAATAGAGGATGGTTTTTTTGATGAACATGAAATGGGTATATTGTATGGAAATGATAGTGTCTCTAAAGCAATTATAGAAGCAACAGACTTGCTTCGAGAGAAAAAAGACACGGCCCTTATTGGTTCAGGTGCGATTTTTAAATCAATGAACTCCACAGTTACAATGAACCTTTCAACAATTTACAGATTACGGGGCGTCAATATGACAATTAGTGCTGCTTGTGCAAGTGGATCGCACTCCATTGGAATGGGATATTTGCTAATAAAAACAGGACTACAAGATCGTATCATTTGTGGCGGTGCACAAGAAATTAACAAATATGCCATGGCCAGTTTTGATGGATTAGGCGTTTTTGCCTCTCGTGAAAATGAACCTGAAAAAGCTTCCCGACCTTTTGATGCCAATCGTGACGGGCTTGTTCCCAGTGGTGGTGGTGCCACACTAATACTTGAAAGTTATGAGTCGGCTACAAAGCGAGGGGCACCCATTATTGCTGAAGTTATTGGTTATGGATTTTCATCTAATGGAGGTCATATTTCAACACCAAATAAAGAAGGCCCGGCAACTGCTATGCAACGTGCTTTGAATGATGCAAACGTAGAAGCTTCAGCAATTGAATATATTAATGCTCATGCCACCTCAACACCTGTAGGAGATGCAAATGAGGCCAAGGCTATCCACGAAATATTTGGAAGTAGACCACCGGTTAGCTCAACAAAATCTATGACAGGGCATGAATGTTGGATGGCTGGAGCCAGTGAAGTGATATATTCAATATTAATGATGCAAAACAACTTTATCGCACCCAATATAAATTTTGAAAACCCAGATGAAGACTCAGAAAAATTAAATATTGTAAGCAATACACTAAATAAAAAATTTGATTTATTTTTGTCAAATTCTTTTGGATTTGGCGGAACTAATTCTGCTTTGATAATAAAAAAATTTAATAACTGATTATAATGAATAAGGAAGAAGTCATTGAAATTGTAAATAATTTTTTGGTAGAGGAATTTGAAGTGGAGCAAGAAGTGATTTCACCTAAAGCCCCCATGAAAGATACTCTGGGACTTGACAGTTTGGACTATGTTGATTTAGTAGTGATTATTGAATCTAATTTTGGTGTAAAACTTGGCGAGGCCGACTTTGTAAACATTGAAAGTTTTCAGGACTTTTACGATATGATAGAAAACAAAATTAAAGCTAAGGCTTAATACTATGAGCCAATGGGACGGTAAGTCCAGAGGAACTCTCCTTGGATATAAAATATTTGTTTATTGCATTAAAAATTTTGGTGTAAAGCCGGCCTATTTTGTGCTTTATTTTGTTGCAACTTACTATTTTCTGTTCCTGCCAAAAAGCAACAAAGTTGTATTTTATTACTTTAGAAAACGTCTCCATTATTCTTATTTCAAAGCAAAAAAAATGGTGTTTAAAAACTATTTTGTTTTTGGTCAAACAATCATTGACAAAGTGGCCATCGGAGCCGGGCTAAGAAATAAATTTACCTATGAATTTGATGGAATAGACATTTTAAAAAAATTGCTCGCTGAAAAAAAAGGTGGTGTATTAATTAGTGCACATATTGGTAATTTTGAAATAGCCGAACACTTTTTTGCAGACATCGACCTCGATTTTCAAATAAACTTGGTAACAACTGATAGAGAACACACTATTATAAAAGAATATTTGGAAAGCGTCACCTCAAAATCTTCTATAA
>NZ_CAXBAN010000389.1:0-2408 GCF_963973675.1 uncultured Planktosalinus sp.
ATCAACATCCTCCGGGAAAGATAACTCCTCCAAAACGGTCGATGCTGCTGTGGCCGATTATATCAAACAGAAACGCAAAATCACACCTGATACCAGCACCTTGATTCAAAAAATTCGAAAAGGCAATCAGGTGGCTTTGAGTCAGGCCATAACCCTCATAGAAAGCACTTCAGTTAAACACCGTGAAATAGCTCGTCAAATCATAGAAGGATGCTTACCCTATGCCAATCAATCAGTTCGAATTGGCATCACCGGTGTGCCGGGAGTGGGAAAAAGCACCTTCATTGAAAGCTTCGGAAAGTTGTTGATTGTCAAAGGAAAAAAAGTAGCCGTCCTTACCGTAGACCCCAGCAGCACCCTTAGCGGAGGAAGCATTCTGGGAGACAAAACCCGAATGGAAGAATTGGTCAAAGAAGAAAACGCATTCATCCGTCCTTCTGCTTCCGGAAATTCCCTGGGGGGTGTAGCCCGCAAAACCCGTGAAAGTATCATCTTATGTGAAGCAGCCGGTTTTGATACCATCCTAATCGAAACAGTTGGGGTAGGGCAAAGTGAAACAGCAGTGCATTCAATGACTGATTTCTTTTTACTTCTCAAACTGGCAGGAGCCGGTGATGAACTACAAGGCATCAAAAGAGGAATTATGGAAATGGCCGATGCAATTGTCATCAATAAAGCCGATGGTGAAAACCTCAAAGCAGCACAACAAGCAAAAGTAGAGTTCAAAAGGGCACTGCATCTTTTCCCTCCAAAAGATAGTAGCTGGACTCCAAAAACGGCTACCTGCAGTGCTTTAAAAAATGAAGGCATTGATCAGGTATGGGAAATCGTGGAATCCTACCTTCAACATACTCAGAAAAACGGCTATTTTGAACACAATCGGATACAGCAAAACAAATTCTGGTTGTACCAAACCATCGAAGAACAACTAAAAACCGACTTTTATACCCACCCCAAAATTAAGGAGACCCTTCCAAAACTCTTAAAATCCATAGAAAAACACACAATAAGTCCGTTTGAAGCTGCCAAACAATTAATGAACCTCTTTGCAGAAAAATAGCTTTACATTCAGTTGTTTAATTTCCTTATCCTATTTTTGCATGAAAGCTTGGGAAATGAACAGACAAGGAAATGCATGTAGCCCCGTTGCTTTCAATCAATAAAATAAAACACTATGGAACTACCAAAATTTATTTTAGGCGACAATACAGACTTCCCAAATGCCATTTTTGTGATTCACACAGAATTCCCCAGGTTCATCATCAACCTGGAAAACGATGAGGTGGAATGGTTAGAGGAATTTGACGCCCAGGACCAAAAAGAACTCGAAACTGAAACTGAAAGCCTTATAACAGAAGCCACCGCATTTTATGACCGTGAAGTGGGTCGCTATGAAAATGAATAAAAATGATTGAACAGCTTTTACAACTTGACGAACAACTATTCATCTTTCTTAACTCACTGGGTTCAGAACGCTGGGATGCCTTGTGGCTGGGTATTACCTATAAGTTCTCCTGGATTCCCTTCTATGCATTGCTGCTGTATCTGGTGTACAGAAATTTTGGGCTCAAAAACACGCTCATTGTTATGGTACTGGTAGCAATACTCATTACTTGTACTGACCAGCTAGCCAACCTCTTTAAAAACGGTTTTGAACGACCTCGACCTTGTCGTGAAGAACATTTACAAGAACTCATACGCTATGTTGCACCTCGCTGCGGACGGTTTGGCTATTTTTCAGCCCACGCTGCCAGCTCGATGGCACTGGCTGTTTTTCTGGGATTGTTATTTAGGCGTGTTTATAAATACTTACCTTTTATCTTACTCTTTTATGCAGGTATTGTAAGCTATAGCCGAATCTATGTAGGCGTACACTACCCGCTCGACACCCTTACCGGAATGATTATTGGCGCGCTGCTGGGTACCTTAATTTATGGAGCTGCAAGGAAGTTGAATGTGAGCGTTAAACTGAAGAATGAATAATGATTAACTTATATTAGAGACGTACAATTGTCTCTTTTCAATATTCAATTTTCTAAAACAACTGTTAGCAAATTGAATTTTCTATATTCTTTATTCTATTTTTTCTTTTCTTAATTCGAAAACTGACTGCTAATTGCTTTCAATCAACCTCTTTGTAAGTTTATTAAATCTTAGATAAAGCATCAATGCTGATACCGTGAGACCCGCAAACAAGCCCAGCCAGATGCCCATTGCTCCCAGGGCTTCTTCTTTACCTAAAAGGTAACAAACTGGAAAGCCAACCAGCCAATAAGCCACAAAACAAATCCAGGAGGGTACTTTTACATCCTGTAACCCCCTTAAAGCTCCAAGAAACACAACTTGCAAACCATCACTAAGCTGAAAAATAGCGGCTACTACCAATAAGCTTGAAGCAATTGAAATTA
>NZ_CAXBAN010000390.1:0-2398 GCF_963973675.1 uncultured Planktosalinus sp.
TTTATTAAAGTCAATTTTTCTTACAGTGATTGGCTGAATGACGCCGAGTTCCTTGATTGAAGAAGCCAATTCTTGAAGGGTTTCTTCATTAAAACTTGTTCGGGGTTGGTGAGGGTTTACATCAATGCTGTTTATGTCAAGATCTACGATTGTTCCCACTACTTTTTCTGCACCTTTATCATTTGCAGATTGAATATCATTATCAGGGTCTTTTAAGAGTGCAGAAAGGCCTCTGCCAAGCGCTTGTTTTTTTGTTGCTTTGGCCATCTTTAATTATTTTTGAGTATTAGTTCTTCTGCCAGGCTCAGGTAATTATTGGCTCCTTTACTTCCGGCGTCATAGGTAATGATGCTTTCGCCGTAGCTGGGAGCTTCGCTGAGTCGAACATTTCGTTGAATGATTGTTTTGAATACCATTTCGTTGAAGTGTTTTTTTACTTCATCGACTACTTGATTGGAAAGTCTGAGGCGTGAATCATACATGGTTAATAAAAGCCCTTCAATGTCGAGTTCCTGATTGTGGATTTTTTGAACACTTTTAATGGTATTGAGTAATTTACCCAATCCTTCCAAAGCAAAATATTCACATTGAATAGGTATCAAGACTGAATCTGCAGCTGTGAGAGCATTCAGGGTTAACAATCCAAGAGATGGGGCGCAGTCTATCAAAATATAATCATAGTCGTCTTTGATTTCACTGAGTGCTACTTTTAGCATGGACTCCCTGTTTTCCTTATCTACCAGCTCAATTTCAATGGCCACCAGATCAATATGTGCAGGAATCAGGTCCAGATTGGGTGAGTCAGTTTTAACGATGGCATCTTTTGCATTGATACTGTGTTCCAGCAATTGATAAGAACCCACTTCAACAGACTCTACATCAACACCCAGGCCTGAAGTGGCATTGGCTTGAGGGTCTGCATCAATTAAAAGCACTTTTTTTTCAAGTACCCCAAGAGAGGCAGCTAAATTCACAGAAGTTGTAGTTTTTCCAACACCTCCTTTTTGATTGGCGATCGCAATGATTTTTCCCATTGATACGTTCTAGTTTTAAGCGATAAAAATACAATTATTTATATCGATAAAAAACGAAATTTGTTAACAGTTGATTAAATGAATCAGAATTAATTTTTCTGAGAGTTGAGCTTGTCAAGTTTAAGCTATGGGATCCGGCGTGTTTTGAATTTAAATTGCTTAATCAAATCTGATGAAATTTCCATCAAGGTCAAAGATCAGCTCTCTGTTGTCTGTAAGTTCAATTTTTTGCCACTTTTTTTTGATTTCCCATTCTTTAATAGCGTTTTGTGAGAAGTTTGTGTTCACATAAGCCAATACGGCAGCAGGAATTACAGTTAAAGGGATTGCATTTTTGGCCTCAATTTTTAAGGGTTTGCCGTTTTTGGTTAAATCTATTTCAGTGCCGTCATTGAGTTCTATTTCATAAATGCGCTGAAAACCTTCAATCTCCCGATCAGTCTCCACGATGGTTTGTTCGGGGAAGTGCAAGTTTACATATTGAGTGATGGCTTCAGGAAGACTGATTTTTTCAAGGGAGTTGTTTTGTGAAACTCCGGTAAAACCGGTTAAAATGAGGGTTAAGATAGTAACTGTAAGACTTTTCATAATCAAATAATTTATGTTATAATTTTAGTATTTTCAATTTAATAATAAAAATAAATCTTAATTATTAAGGTGAAGTTAAAATTAGCGAACTGGAACTTTTTAGTTTTCAAAAAGAACTGGAGTTTTATATAGGTTTTACTAATTTTCAGTATAAATTATATAGGATAAATGATAAATTTCATTTTCAAACTTGGCTTAAATCTTTTAAATAAAATAGATTTAATTTAGATAGGACAATCCAACAGAAAGTCTTAATTTTGAAAACAAAGCTTAAAATATTCATTTTTGAAGACAGGATTAAAAGTTATCGCCATGATTCCGGCAAGGTATGCTGCAACTCGATTTCCGGGTAAGTTAATGCAGGATTTGGGTGGGCAGAGTGTGATTTTGACAACTTATCAAGCTACATTAAAAACAGGTTTGTTTGATGAAGTGTATGTGGTTACCGACAGTCAAATAATTTATGATGAGATTGCTAAAAATGGTGGGAAAGTTATTCGAAGTGTTCGGGAACACGAATGTGGAACAGACCGAATTGCAGAAGCAGTGGAATCGCTTGATGTTGATATTATAGTCAATGTTCAGGGCGATGAGCCTTTTACAAACCGGGAAGGCTTGGAAAAAGTTTTGAAAGTCTTTGACGGTGCTGATGCTGAGAAAATTGACCTGGCATCTTTAATGAGTGAACTGTCAGACTGGAAGGAAATCAATGACCCCAATACAGTGAAAGTTGTTGTTGATCAGAATGATTTTGCACTTTACTTTTCAAAGTCGCC
>NZ_CAXBAN010000391.1:0-2387 GCF_963973675.1 uncultured Planktosalinus sp.
CGCAAGTAACTCCTTTGGTTAAAAAAGAGAAAAAAGCAAAACAATTAATGGCTTCAATCAATGAAACTACTCTCGAAGAAATTGCTTCAGCACATAATACTACAGTAAAAAGAGCAAATGCTTTGAATAGAAAATCACCTGTTATACCCGATGCAGGTACTGAACCAAAAGTTGTTGGTGCTGCATTTGGTTTGGACCAAGGAGAAACCTCAGGGCTTATTGAAGGAAGAAATGGTGTTTATAAAGTAAGAGTTCTTTCAAAAACAGAAGCTGCTGACGTTCAAAACTATTCAGCTTATGTAACTCAGTTGAAAAATAGAAGAACTGCCGGACTAACCACAGGAGTATTTAATGCTCTGAAGAAAAAAGCAGATATTGATGATAGAAGAGCAAACTTTTATTAATTAATCTAACTATTCACAAATAAAAAAACCTTTCAACTCAATGAAAGGTTTTTTTATTTAATCATTTCACTGTAAGGGATGACTACCTCATATCCCTTATTTTTAAAATAGGAAGTAGCTTCCTCTCCGGTGGCTAAAATAAAATCTCCACCCCAGCCCCCCAAACTTTTGACGGCTCCTCCATAATCAGAAAAAAGGCGGTCTTTTACTTTTTCCAAACCTAAAAGACTTGAGACTAAGTTTTCGTGCCTGTTCAGAACCTTTTCAAAAGTGGGTAAAGAAGTGGCTTTTAAAAACTCCTGTGTAAGTTCATTAAATTCAGCAAGTTGTTTTAGTGTGATTACGGTGTTTTTTTTATAATAATGAATCGCCTCTTTACTATCCTTTTTTTTATTTAGGTAAACAAAAAAGAGAGCATCAGAAAATGAAGGCTTGAATGCCACATTTTTTACAGTGGATGGATTCGTTTTATTGGAATAAATCAAAGGTGTGCTGTGTTGTGCACACGCAATGTCATAACCGCTTCCACCAAAACTTGTGCGCAGCAATTCATAGGCGTCTACTTTTGCCCATTGGGCAATATTATTGATTAATGTTGAAGAGCTTCCCAGCCCCCATTCTCTTGGAAAAGTCATATTACTTTTTACCTCTATTCCTTGCTGCCTATTAAGAAAAAGCGGGTTCAGCTTTTTAGCCTCACTCAAAATGGTCTGTAAAGTATGAGCGATTTTTTCATTTGAGCAAGAGCGAATTTGTAAAGAATTTTCAATATCAAAACTTCCTTCAAACCACACTTTATTTTGATGATCAAAACTTTTCCAGTTAAGCAGGGCTTCAGTTATCAAATTGACCTCAAGACTTTGTCCGTATTTTGTTGGAATAGCCAGGGCTTCTGCACCATCTAACACAAAATATTCAGCGCTGAGCAATAGTTTTCCGTTGCTGTAAAAGGAGGTTTTCAAATTAATTTTTTCTTAATGTTTTGATAAATTGAATGGCCGCATTGTGAGTTACTGTGTTATCTTTAAAATGTTTGACCGCTTGTTCTTTTTCAATACTTGTTGCATTCAACTGATTCAGAATATTCATCAAATGCATTTTCATATGTCCCTGCTGAATGCCCGTAGTAACAAGCGATTTAACAGCCGCAAAATTTTGAGCCAGCCCCGCTACGGCAATAATTTGCATCAATTCTGAAGCCTTGGGTTTTTGTAACATTGCTAGAGCGACCTTTACAAGTGGATGAAGAGAAGTCAGTCCGCCAACGGTTCCTATGGCTAAAGGAATTTCAATCGAAAAATGAAAAACACCGTTCTTAATCTGTGCGTGCGTTAAACTTTTGTAGATTCCTTCTTTAGAAGCATAGGCGTGAATACCGGCTTCCACAGCTCTGAAATCATTTCCGGTGGCCAGGATCACGGCGTCAATCCCATTCATGATGCCTTTGTTGTGAGTCACTGCCCTGCGGGGCTCGTGCTTTGCAATAGCTACAGCTCTTACAAACTTTTCAGCAAACTGCGTTCCGTCAAATTCGGGTGTACTGAGTGCGTCTACTTTGCAGGAAACACTTGCCTTTACTAAGCATTCAGGAACATAGTTGGATAAAATACTCATTACTATTTCAAGAGGTAACGAGTGTTTTTCAGCTTCTTCTTTAAGGGTCTTGGCCAATTGCTCCAGACAGCTGTTTATAAAATTGGCACCCATGGCATCGGCTGTTTCAAAGGTGCAGTGCAAATAATAATAGTCTTCCAGCGCCTGAGTTTTGTCAACCAGGCTAATGTCTAAAAGTCCGCCGCCCCGTTTTTTCATACTGGATTCAAGCGATGCGATTGAATTAACTAAACGGGGTTTTATTGTTTTAAAAAAATCAATCAGCGCTTCTTTTTCACCGGTATAATTAAAATGTACCTGGCCGTTTTTGGTGGTTGAAATTACTTCAGCCTAAAACCCGCCACGGTCCATCCAGAATTTTGCAGCATT
>NZ_CAXBAN010000392.1:0-2375 GCF_963973675.1 uncultured Planktosalinus sp.
ATTCGTTTTTTGATGGGTCCCAGTATTGCAGATCGTGTTATTACGCTTGATTTATTAATAACCACAGGAATTGGTGTAATAGCTATATACAGCATTACCTCAAACCAACCCACTTTTCTGGATATTGCAATGATCTTGGCTTTAATTGCTTTTTTAGGCACGGTGGCTTTTTCCTATTATTTAGAAAAGAGAAATAGAAATGAGTGAAATTTTAATTGGCATACTAGCAACTTTAGGCACTTTGTTTGTCCTCCTGGCCGCAGTGGGAGTAATAAGAATGCCCGATACTTATTTGCGAATATCAGTCACAACAAAAGCAGCTACATTGGGCATTGGATTAATTCTGGCTGCAGCCGCAATCTATTTCAATGAAATATCAATTACCTCAAGAGTTTTGGCAATCATTTTGTTCATCCTTTTAACCGCGCCGGTAGGTGCTCACCTTATAGGACGTGCTTCCTATTTTATTGGAGTAAAACTATGGCACAAATCACTTATTGATGACCTAAAAGGAAAATATAAAAAATCTACACACGAACTAAAAAGTGAAGATTCAGAAGAGGATTAATTCCAAACTATAACAACTTAAGAGGTAATTATAATCAGGCTATTTTAAAAATTACACTTTCAAAATTTAAGGAATTAACCGCGTTACCCGTTCATACACCAAATCACTCTCCCAACCTCGATATAGCAAATAATCAGCTAACTTTTTTCTTTTTTTATATTTGTTGGTTTCTTTGATTTGATATAAACGCTTTTCAGCCAATTCATCTAAAGTTTTTAAATAGATTTCATCTTCTATTTCCTGCAGTGCCAGTTTGATGTTGTATGCAGAAATTTTTCGCTTTTTCAATTCATTAACAATGCGATTTTTTCCCCATTTTTTAATTGAAAACTTACCTCGTGCATAGGCTTTTGCAAAACGGCTTTCATTAATAAAATCATTTTCAAGCAAGTGAAGCATAATTTTTTCAACTGCCTGAGGAATCAATTGCATTTCCCATAATTTTTGCTCAACCTCCTGATGACAACGTTCTTGATATACGCAATAACGCTCCATCCTGGTTTGTGCTTCATTTACAGAATAGACTTTTTTATTCATATTTCAAAGGAAGCACATTTCCCTTAAAAAAGCAATGTCGTTTGATTCCTAGCCGTTATTTTTGTGTGATTAATTACACCTATGAACTTTTCAAAACAGCTTATTGACTGGTATCAAATTTATAAACGAGAACTTCCCTGGCGCAAAACTACCAATCCATACGCTGTTTGGCTGTCTGAAATTATTCTTCAGCAAACCCGCATTGATCAGGGGCTCTCTTATTATGAAAAGTTTATAGAAACATTTCCAACAGTAGTTGATTTGGCAAAAGCCGATGAAGAAACCGTCTTAAAGCTATGGCAGGGACTGGGCTATTACTCCCGTGCCCGAAACCTTCATCACACTGCAAAAGTCGTGGTTGAAGAGTTTAATGGGGTTTTTCCAGACACTTATAGCGAACTCATAAAACTAAAAGGCATCGGCGACTATACTGCAAGTGCAATCGCCTCCATTTGTTTTAAGGAAGCACAGGCAGTAGTTGATGGCAACGTATACAGGGTCTTATCAAGAATTTTTGGCATTGAAACACCCATTAATTCTTCACAAGCTGCTAAAGAATTCAAAACACTGGCCCAAAGTTTAATTGACCCAACTCAACCGGGTGAATTCAATCAAGCATTAATGGAGTTTGGTGCAGTACATTGTAAACCTCAAAAACCGTTATGTGCAGTGTGTATTTTTCAGAAAAAATGTGTTGCCTTCAACCAGGGAAAAGTGGGTCAACTTCCTGTAAAAACATCAAAAGTTAAAGTGCGAAACCGCTACTTTAATTATTTAGTAGTTGTTTCAGCAAACCAAAAAACACTACTCGAAAAAAGAACCCAAAATGGCATTTGGAAAAACCTCTATCAATTTCCATTGATTGAAAAAGATAAAAGCAGCATTCTTAAACCTGATGAAATAAAAAGTGTTTTTGATAAAATAAAAATAGAATCCCTGACACTTTTCAATGAAATTCCTATTCATCATAAGCTTTCACACCAGCATCTTCATATACGGTTTTGGATCCTTTACACTGATGAAATCAACATAGGATATCCAATTTCAGAAATCCAAAAATATCCTGTTCCAATAGTAATTCATAATTTTATTGAGCGTTTCTCCTTTTAAAAGCAATTGAAAAGTAATACCTTTGAACGAAACAAATATCAAATAGTTATGAGTGGAACACTGAATAAAGTCATGTTAATTGGACACACTGGAGATGATGTAAAAATGATTCATTTTGAAGGTGGAAATTGTATTGGCCGATTTCCCCTGGCTACCAATG
>NZ_CAXBAN010000393.1:0-2371 GCF_963973675.1 uncultured Planktosalinus sp.
CTTTGCCAAAAGAACCACCTTTTTTATTTCAACAGTATTTTTGACTGCCCTTTGGATTTGCTTTGAAAAAATGCACCTCAACTGGGACTTTTCCTGGCCCTGGCTCAATCTGGGAAATGGATTCTCGGAATATATCAGTTGGGTGCAATGGTATGAATATACAGGTACTTTCGGTGGAACGCTTTGGGTCTGGATTGTTAATCTTAGTATTTTTAAGAGTTATATTTTATTCAAAGAGTTTAACAATAACTCAATTCTCTTTCGCAGAAGCATTAAAACAGGAATCTATATTCTACTACCCATAATCATATCACAGATTATCTATCACAATTATCAGGAAGAAGGTGAAACTGTAAATGCAATCGTATTACAACCCAATATAGACCCTTACTCAGAAAAATACAATGTGTCTAACGATGAAATAGCTTCCCTCCTTTTTGAACTTACTGATTCAAAAGTCACCCAAGAAACCGATTTTGTTATTTCCCCCGAAACAGTTTTTGCAGATCCTGAACGTATTGAAGTGTTTGAAACCGGCACAACCACTCAGAGAATCAGAGACTATCTTACTGCTTATCCAAATCTGAATTTCCTTTCAGGTGTTTCTCTTTTTAAAGTGTTTGACGACCCTAAACAAACTACTCTTCAGACCAATACTTTTGAAAATGGATTGTTTTATAACACTTACAATTCAGCGTTTATGATAAGTCAAAAATCTGAAATGGACCTCTATCACAAATCGAAACTCGTAGTGGGTGTGGAAAGCACACCATATGTGGGCATTATCAAACCGTTGCTGGGTGATATTATGCTCGATCTGGGCGGAACTGTAGCCATGAAAACCACTCAGGATTTCCGGGGTGTTTTTAAAAGTAAAGACAATAATTTTGTGGCCGGTCCCATCATTTGCTATGAGTCTGTTTATGGTGAATTTGTAACAGGATATGTGCGCAACGAAGCCAATTTCCTGACTATCATTACCAATGACGCCTGGTGGGGAGAAACTCAAGGACACAAGCAGCACCTCAGCCTGGCAAAACTGAGAGCTGTAGAAACCCGTCGCAGTATTGCCCGAAGTGCCAACACAGGAATTTCAGGGTTTATCAATCAACGAGGAGATATAGGAGAAACACTGGCCTATAATACGCAGGGTGCATTAACAGGAACCCTCTATTTAAATGATAAAATCACTTTTTATGTAGAATATGGCGATTTTATCTATCGCATTGCCTTGTTTATTTTAATAGGTGTCATACTCATCGCATTTACCAGAAGACGAGGGGAAGTGGGAATGGATTAGTCATTTTATATGAATCTCTATTCTATTTTCTCTTTTCTCTTTTCTCTTTTTTAAAATACCACGTCTAACATCAAAAAAAATGTACCTCATTTTCTCCTATATAAAATTTTTCTTCAAGTCCATCAAACTACACGGGGTCCATTCTCCCTTTGTGTATGATTTAATTAACCAATGCTTTAAGGATAAAGAAAGTTACCCGGAATACAAGTCTTTGGAGAACTACACCAAAAATTTGACGCATTGTAAAGAAATTCTTTTAGTCAAAGAGTTTGGCTCAGGTTCAAGAGTATTTCGTTCCAATAAAAGAAAAGTATCAGCGATTGCCAGACATGCAGCCATTTCAAACAAAAGGCAACAACTGCTTTTTAGACTAACCCGATTTTTTAATTTTCAAAACACCCTTGAATTGGGCACTTCTTTAGGTAAGGCCACCATTGCTTTCGCTTTAAGCAAAAACAATCATGTTATTAGTGTGGAAGGGTGCCGGGCAACAGCTTCTTTTACTCAAAAAGCTCTTAAACAAGCAGGCTGTTCAAATGCAGAAGTGATAATTGAACCTTTTGAAAGTTTTTTAAATAACAAAATTGACAATTTAATAGATTGCATTTATATTGATGGCAATCATACCTATAAAGATACAATAAACTACTTTCAAAAACTGCTACCTGTTATACATAACAATAGCCTGATGATCTTTGATGATATTTATTGGTCAGCTGAAATGCAGCGCGCTTGGAAAGAAATTGCTGCTCATCCAAAAGTAACTGTTGCTATTGATACATTTCAGTGGGGAATTGTAAGTTTCAGAAAAGAACAAAAAAAAGAAACTTTTACAATCCGTTTGTAACATTTGTAAATTTTAAAAGACCTATGAACAGTATAAAAACCTTATCGAAACAATGAGTTTAGTAATTAAAATAAGACAAATTACCCGTGATTTTAAAATGGGTAGTGAAGTGTTGCGCGTATTAAAGGGAATTGACCTCGACATTGAAAAAGGAGAGTATGTTGCATTAATGGGACCTTCAGGTTCCGGAAAATCAACTTTAATGAACATACTGGGATGCCTGG
>NZ_CAXBAN010000394.1:0-2358 GCF_963973675.1 uncultured Planktosalinus sp.
TCTTATCGATATGTTCAAAGCCCTGGAACTTACAACTCCCTTGGGCTTGTAAAGTTTATGTTTCCTAATAATTATGCGGTGTATTTACACGACACCAACTCAAGAAGTTTTTTTGATCGCGCAAACCGCTCCTTGAGTTCGGGTTGTGTGAGAGTTCAAAATCCGTTTGAATTATCTGCCTATTTGTTAGAGGATAAAGACAAATGGAGTTTAGAAGAAATTTTAAAGTTGGTGAAAACCAATAAAACCACTGAAGCCAGGATGAAAAGAGACGTACAGGTACACCTTTTGTACTGGACCGCTTGGAGTGAAAATGAATTCCTTCATTTTAGAGACGACTTATATGAAAAAGATTTTAAACTTTATGAACTTCTGTCAAATCAATTGTGATTTTGAAACATAATCATCTGAAGGAAAATAAATAAATAAGCAAGATTTTTCTTTTATAGTATTTATAATCGTTTCACTTTCTTCTTGTGGTAAAGATGGACACCCTAAACTTCTGCCTAATCTTCCATAGGTTTTAATGAAGTTTTCAGTTGCATAATCTGCTCCATGTATAACAATTGCACGTTCTCGTGCTTTATCATTAATACCAGATTCTAAACCATCCAGTCGCAAAGAATAACCGTGTTTACCATAATAAGTCTCAGCAGTAGCATAAAAGCCTAAACTACTTTGAAAAGATTCTGGAACATTAGAAAACGATTTAGCATATTCACTACCGGTATTTCTACCGTGTGCAACATAGGTTTGATACAAAACTTCTTTCAACTCCAAATCAATTACCCAAAGTCGCTTTTCATTGGCAGAAAGACTAAAGTCAACCACTGTTAGCAAACTTTTTTGTAATTTACCTGTTTCTTTAAGTTTGAAGTAACCGTTTAAAGCTTGTGTAAAACTAGGAAAGGAAGGTAAATCAAATTCCTTCGCATTTAAGTTTTCGTAAACCAGTTCAGCTTTTGAAAGTGTATTGAACGGAAGTTCAGTAAGGGAAACTTTAGCGGTGTTTGAATTTGTTGTAAATGTAAGCAAGCATAACAACAAAACGGGGATTAATCTGTAAGTCATTCGTATTCTTTAGGTTAATTTTAATTTCGGGCTTTCCAAAAGTAAAAATAATTCTGTAAAATCAAAATATTTTATGAGTGATTTGTAAAAAAACATTCTTTTTCATGCATTTAAACGGATAAATGAGCGTTTTCTTATAGGAATCACAGGATTAAAATTTTGCAATCAAAAATACTTGCTACCTTTGCAAAATAGAGTCAATATATGAACAAACAAGTACTTTTAATGATCCTGGATGGATGGGGAATTTCTCAAAACCCTGAAGTCTCTGCTATAGAAAAAGCAAACACCCCCTTTATTGACTCTTTATACTCAAAATATCCTAATGCTCAATTGCGCACAGATGGCTTAAATGTTGGGCTCCCTGATGGTCAAATGGGCAATAGTGAGGTGGGTCACATTAATTTGGGTGCCGGAAGAATTATTTATCAAGAACTGGCAAAAATTAATTTGGCAACAAAAAACAATACGTTAGGAGAAGAGAAAAGTATTAAAAATGCATTCACTTACGCAAAAAGTAATAACAAGAATGTACATTTAATTGGTTTGGTTTCTAATGGTGGGGTTCACTCACATATCAATCATCTTAAGGGGCTTCTTACTGCAGCACAAAAGAATGGTGTAAACAATGTTTTTGTCCATGCATTTACAGATGGCCGTGATGTTGACCCACAATCTGGTAAAGGATTTATCAAAGAGTTACAAGACCATTTAAAAATTTCAGGAGGAAAACTGGCTTCAATCATCGGGAGATATTTTGCAATGGACCGTGATAAACGTTGGGAAAGAACAAAAAAAGCCTACGATTTGCTTGTTAATGGTAAAGGAACAAATTCTGTCAATGCCCTTGAAAGTATGCAACAAAACTATGACAACGGCATTACCGATGAATTTATCAACCCAATTGTTATAACAGAAAACAACAATCCTATAGCCACAATAGAACCCAACGATGTGGGAATCTTTTTTAATTTTAGAACAGACAGAGGAAGGCAACTTACTGAAGTAATTACCCAAAATGATTTTCCAAAATATGGCATGTACAAAATACCCCTTCACTTTGTGACAATGACCAATTATGATGACACATTTCAAAACATAAATGTTGTTTACAATAAAGAAAATATTAATAATACATTGGGAGAGATTATTTCAAAAGCAGGGAAAAAGCAAATTCGTATCGCAGAAACAGAAAAATACCCTCATGTAACATTTTTCTTTTCAGGAGGTCGGGAAGAACCTTTTAAAGGAGAAAGAAGAATTATGTGCAACTCCCCCAAAGTAGCT
>NZ_CAXBAN010000395.1:0-2352 GCF_963973675.1 uncultured Planktosalinus sp.
TAATTCCTGAAATAGTTAAGCAGGAGGGCACTAGAAAAAGCTTTAAAAAGCGATTTCTGATTACTTTATTTTTTACTTATTTATTGATTTTTCTTTTAGGAAGAATTACCAAAGGAAAACCGCCTATCATTCCTGAAGAATCAAAATTCTTTTTGGATGCCTATGCTGACCCTGTACCTCAAGCCTTGATTCTCACAGCAATAGTTATAAGCTTTGGGCTACAATCATTTGCTATTGTTTTAATTAAAAGGGCATACAAGGTTGTAAAAACTGATGATCTTGATCAAATGAACTCAACAGACGAATTTTCATGACACAGCACATTGTTTTATATCCGATAATAGTTCATTTGCTTTTGGCAATTTTATTACTTTTTGCATGGAATAGCATCAAATTACAAAAGGTAATTAGTGCAGTTGGAAGTATATTAAGTTTATTGGTTGCTGTTTGGCTTTTTACAACTGTTTGGAACGAAGGAACCCAAACCATTCAGTCAGGAAACTGGAAGGCCCCTTTCGGAATTACCTTTGTGGCCGACACTTTTGCTGCAACTATGGTATTATTGACCGGAATAAGCGGAATCGCTGTTTCTTACTTTTCAGTTGGCACCATTTTAAAAGCAAGAATGAAATTTGGGTATCTACCAATACTGCATTTTTTACTTTTGGGTCTCAATGGAGCATTTTTAACAGGTGACATTTTTAACCTGTATGTTTGGTTTGAAATCATCATCATCAGTTCATTTGTCTTGATTACTCTTGGAGGTGAAAAGAAACAATTGGAGGGCGCAGTTAAATACTTTACGCTAAATATTTTTGCGTCGGTTATCTTTCTTACTGCGGTTGCAGTTCTATATGGTTTAACAGGCTCCCTCAATATGGCCGACCTTTCCTTAAAAGTTGCAGCTATTGAAAACAGGGGTCTAGTTGAAGTTACAGCCATTTTATTTTTAATAGGATTTGGAATCAAAGCAGCCATATTTCCTCTTTATTTTTGGCTCCCGGCTTCCTATCACACCCCGCCTCCAGCTGTTTCAGCTCTATTTGGCGGACTTTTGACTAAAGTAGGAGTATATGCTTTAATTAGAGTATTTACATTAATATTCGTCGGAGATGCTTTTCTGGAAACCATTATCCTCACCCTGGCGGGACTTACTTTATTTGTAGGTGCTGTGGGGGCCTTGGTTCAAAATAATATTGCAAAAATATTTTCTTACCTTATCATCTCACATATCGGATTTATGATACTAGGTCTGGGTTTATATACTGAAGCAGCCATTGCAGGGGCTATATTCTATATCATTCATGATATTGTCGTAAAAACAAACCTCTTTATGGTAAGTGGCTTAATTTATCGGCTTAAAGGTACTTTAAGTATGAAAACCCTAGGGGGTATTTATGCAAAACATCCCTTGTTGTCATTATTGATGCTAATTCCTCTGTTTTCAGTAGTAGGAATCCCTCCCTTATCAGGCTTTTGGCCAAAATTATCACTCATTACCGAAAGTTTTAAAATAGAAAACTTCTGGTTGATAGGAGCCATAATATTTGCTACCTTTATTACACTTTTTGTAATCGCACGCATTTGGTCAGAAGTGTTTTGGAAAGAAGGAAAGGAACTTCCTGTCATTCAAAATTTTAGATACTTCCACTTGTTAAAGCTGGAAAAGAAAATACAGATAATAGGCCCTATCGCATTTTTAGCTTTTATTTCATTGTACATTGGCTTTGGTGCAGAAAACATACAGCAAGTAGCAGAAAGAGTAGGTTCCGAACTATTGAACAACCAAAACTATATAGAGTCGGTTTTAGGAAAAATTAACGAACAACCATGAGAAGTAGGTTTTTAAGCAACATTCTTTTGACCTTTATTTGGGTTGCCCTAACAGGAAGCTTTGAATTGCTGAACTTTGTATTTGGATTTGTACTCAGCTTTTTAATTTTAAGGGTAATAACCCTTGGTAAAGGGGAAGTAAAATATTTTACGATATTACCAAAGGTGATTGCATTTGTATTTTTCTTTCTCTATGAATTATTCAAAGCAAACCTGCAAGTGGCCTATGATGTGGTTACACCCAAATTTTATATGAAGCCGGGAATTATAAAAGTCCCGCTGGATGCTAAAACCGATTTGGAAATCACGCTTTTGGCTAATTTAATTTCATTAACACCCGGCACCTTGAGTTTAGATGTTTCAAACGACAAGAAAGTATTGTATGTACACGGAATGTATGTCTCCAATAAAGAAAAATTTATTCAAGGCATTAAACAAGGATTTGAAAGACGATTATTAGAAATTTTAAGATGACCTTACACGACTACTTATACTACTTTTTATTACCCATACTTTCGT
>NZ_CAXBAN010000396.1:0-2351 GCF_963973675.1 uncultured Planktosalinus sp.
ATACAAACCCCTAACCAAAAAAGAAGGTATAAAAACAGCATTAAATATTGTATATCATTCATTGTTTAAAAACTAGCTACTATGAATTTTGAAGTTTATCAAATTATTGTTCCTTTAATAGGTTTGTTTTCAATTGGACTCACTTTAAAAAGCCATAGAGGTGGAAACAACACTTTATTTGAAACTTTTTTTTGGGTTCTTTTTTGGTTAGGGGTTTGTATACTTGCAATCATTCCAGACCAAATCACTTTCTTTTTATCAGACCTTTTGGGAATTAAGGATAATGTTAACGCGATAATTTTTATAGGACTAGCCTTGTCGTTTTTCATTCATTTCAAAACCTTTGTAACCATTAAAAGGCAAAATAAACAAATCACAGATTTAGTTAGAAAAACAGCCTTAGAAATTGAAAAACTTCAAAAGACCAATCAATGAAATTTGTCTTTATTGTTGAACATTATTATCCATACATAGGAGGAGCAGAAACCCTTTGGAAAAATCTTTCAGAACAATTGGTTATCAACAATCATCAAGTTACAATAATTACAACAAGATTTCAAAAAACATTAAGAAAGCAAGAAACAGTTAACGGAGTTGATATAATACGTTTAGAAATTCCAAATCGATTTTTATTTACCATACTTTCAGTGAAAAAGTGTGTACAGATAGCTAAAAAAGTTGATTTAATACAAACATCATCTTATACTGCTGCAATTCCGGCCTTTATTGCATCAAAAATCACTAAAACAAAATGTGTAATCACATTTCATGAATATTGGGGTAAACTATGGTTTAAAGCTCCATTTGCTTCATTGTTTTCAAAAGTTCTCTATTTCAGTTTTGAGTGGTTTATACTTCAATTGAATTTTGATAAATTTATAGCTGTATCAGATTTTACAAAAACCAGACTTATTGATGCAGGTGTCAATCAAAACAAGATTACAAGAATTTACAATGGATTGTATTATAATCAATTAACTGTTAAAAATTCAACTAAAGCAAAACATTTTACTTTTTGTTATTTCGGAAGACTGGGTGTTTCAAAAGGTCTTGATATTTTACTAGAAGGGTTTTCATTATTTATAGAAAAACACCCCGATGTAAAATTAAAAATGATAATACCTCACTATCCCAAAAACATTTTTTTAAAAATAAAAAGACTAACTAAATCCTTAAAAATCGAATCTAACCTTATATGGAAACACAACCTCTCTTACAATGATTTAATTAATGAAGTAAGTGCTACAAATGCAGTAATCATACCATCACTAAGTGAGGGATTTTGTTTTACTGCCGCTGAAAGTGTTGCTTTAAAAATGCCAATAATCAGTTCTGAAAAAGGTGCGCTAAAAGAGGTTACAGGGGGCAACGTCATTGCCATTAAAAGTATTTCACCCATAGGCTTGAAACAAGCTATGGAAAAAGCTTACAAAGACGATTGGAATGAAAAAAAAGTCACTCTATTCCCGATAGAAAAAACTGTAAAACATTACCTGGAAATGTATGATTTGACATTAAGCAATTCTTAGTCTTTTATAAACCTCAGATAAATATTTTGTTGGTCTGTATTTAGAAGTTTGATGACTTCGTCCTTGGTTTCTTTTACAATCTGATTGCGTAATAGTTGAGCCTCCTCCCTATTCAAGTTATCATCAAGATTACCACCGGAAGAAATATAAGCATCTAAGTAGATATTCTTGATGTGTGTGATTGTTTTTTCATCAATTTTTAGCCTGTCACCTAAGGATTTTGCCCAAATTTCAAAAACTTCTTCAACGGATCTTGATGTTTGAGGAAGCTTATTACTTTCATTCAATTCAGACTTATTGTCTGACATTTCGGGGGTCTGTACAGTATTCTTTTTTTCAGCACATGAAATTACTAAAATGAATAATAGTAATAATAAAAAAGATTTTGAAAATTTAATCATAATATCAAATATTAGTTAGTTATTTAATTAGTTCTTAGCAGTAATTTCTTTTGATTTTATAAAGTTAACATATTTTTGAAACTGATTGTCGTCTTTTAGTATATCTACAGCACTATGATATTTTTTATGGTTTAATAAAAAATCTCCCTGTAGAAGATAATGATATATAGTATAGGCTCTGTCAAATTGTTCGTATCCGGAGTTTTTTGCATCAGTTAAATTTGATAATGATAATGCTTTGGGGTCATAAAACACTCTAATAAGTTTTTCAATTAAATCATAAGCCCCATCTAAGTTATCATAAACAGGTTTAAGATAGTCTTCAGGATTTTGATTTTTCCTAAAGGCCTCATCAAGTTTTTCAGCTACAAATTTGGCACTCATCATTCCCACATAAATCCCACTGGAGAAAATGGGATCC
>NZ_CAXBAN010000397.1:0-2348 GCF_963973675.1 uncultured Planktosalinus sp.
GATTTTTGAGATGGTTTATGCCACACACCCATTTGATGTAGTGGGCTATGACGGCTATAATTTCCCGTATGCATTTTCCATCCATGATTTTGAACCTATTACAGGTCGAATTCATCAACCGCCACCTGTACATCAAACTTTTGAAACCGATGCATTTGTTGTATGCTCTTTTGTTCCTCGTCTTTATGATTACCATCCACAATCTATTCCGGCACCATACAATCACAGTAACATTGACAGTGATGAGGTCTTGTATTATGTAGACGGTGATTTTATGAGTAGAACAGGAGTTAAACCTGGTAACATTTCACTGCACCCGGCCGGAATACCTCATGGGCCTCATCCCGGAACATATGAAGGCAGCATCGGAAAAAAAGAAACCCAAGAACTCGCTGTTATGGTTGACACTTTTAAACCGCTAATGCTTACTGATGAAGCCATGAAAATTGCAGATGAAACCTATTACCAATCCTGGTTAGAAAAATAAAAACCTTAAAATAAAACAATACAAACCATGAGTAAAGAAGTAAAATCAGTAGACTACGGTCTCGAAAAGATATTTGAAGGAGCACAAGACTTTTTACCCTTGTTGGGCACAGATTATGTGGAGTTTTATGTGGGCAATGCAAAGCAATCAGCACACTACTATAAAACCGCGTTTGGATTTCAATCCTATGCCTATTCAGGCCTGGAGACAGGAAATAAAGAACGTGCCTCATATGTTTTGAAGCAAGACAAAATAAGATTGGTGCTCACAACCCCATTATCAAGCAAATCACCTATAAACGAACATTTGGCAAAACATGGTGATGGCGTGAAGGTAGTTGCTCTTTGGGTCGAAGATGCAACCTCCGCCTTTGAAGAAACTACTAAACGTGGCGCAAAACCTTTTATGCAACCAACAGTAGAAAAAGATGAGCATGGAGAGGTTGTACGTTCAGGCATTTATACTTACGGAGAAACCGTTCATATATTTGTAGAAAGAAAAAACTACAATGGTGTCTTTTTACCCGGATTTGTTGAATGGAAATCAGACTATAACCCTGAGCCCGTTGGGTTGAAATTCATTGACCATATGGTAGGAAATGTTGGTTGGGGCGAAATGAATCAATGGGTGAAATGGTATGAAGATGTAATGGGATTTGTAAATTTCCTTTCATTTGATGATAAGCAAATACACACCGAATACTCTGCATTAATGAGTAAAGTAATGAGTAACGGAAACGGAAGAATAAAATTTCCCATAAATGAACCGGCAAAAGCTGCCAAAAAATCTCAGATAGAAGAATATATTGACTTTTATGAAGGTGCAGGTGTTCAGCACATAGCTGTCGCAACAGACGATATCATTAAAACCGTCGCCCAATTGAGAGCAAGAGGTGTTGAGTTTTTACCACCTCCACCACAAGCCTACTATGATGATATTCCAAGAAGGTTAGGTTCTCATATGGAAATTATGAAAGAAGACATCCGAGAACTGCAAGAGCTCTCCATTTTAGTAGATGCAGATGAAGAAGGTTATTTACTTCAAATTTTTACCAAGCCCGTTGAAGACAGACCAACCTTGTTTTTTGAAGTCATTCAGCGAATGGGAGCAAGAGGATTTGGAGCAGGTAATTTCAAAGCCCTTTTTGAGTCTATTGAAAGAGAACAAGCTCTTAGGGGTACTTTATAAAAAATCACAAAAAGAAACAATGTTGTTTTAGTTTGGAATAACAATTGCATTGGACAATTAAACATTAAAAAATGCCCTATGAAATTACTGTTTAAGATAACATTGTTTCTAATTTCTATAAATTTGAGTGCTCAAAACAAAGCGTTTCAGGACGGCGAATGGTTTAAATTCAAAGTTTCCTATTCCGGTTTTTTTAGTGCCGGCTATGCCACCCTTAAAGTTGACAATGCCATTTTAAACGGTAAAGAAGTTTATCACGTAAAGGGCTACGGTAAAAATACCGGCCTTTCAAGAATCTTTTTCAAAGTTGAAGACATTTACGAAACTTATATGGACAAGAAAAAGGACGTTCCATATAGGTTTATCAGAAACATCAATGAAGGAGGTCACACCCGTGATATTGTTGTGGACTTTGATCATCAAAAAAATCTAGCAAATGTTCACGACCGAAAAAAGAACACCAAAAATTCTTATGCATTTCCTGATGGAGTGCAGGATATGCTTTCAACCTTTTATTATTTAAGAAATAATCTTGATACAAAAAGTTTAAAACCGGGCGATTATTCTGATGTCGATATGTTTTATGGAGATGAAAGTTTCAAGTTTAGGTTAAAATTTTTGCGAAGAGAAGTAATAAAAACTAAATTTGGCCAAATTCAAGCACTCGTTTTCA
>NZ_CAXBAN010000398.1:0-2326 GCF_963973675.1 uncultured Planktosalinus sp.
AAGAAGGTAACTACTTTGTAGGTAGAACTGAGTTTGATTCACCTGATGTAGATAACGAAGTTTTAATAGATGCATCAAAACATTTTTTAAAAACCGGTGATTTTACATTTGTGAAAATTACTGATGCTGCCGATTTTGATTTATATGGCGTGCCGGTTAAGAACAATTAATATGAATAAAATTCTCTTTTTAGGTATAGCTTGTTTGTTTTTTTCCTGCAAAGAAACTCCTAAGCCAACTAAGGAAAAAGAATCAGCCTCATTTAGTGAAATACAACTGCCAGAAATAGGCAACAGCTCTTTGCCCTATCTTTTTTCTGATGGTAAAGACCTATTGCTGTCTTTTATTTCAGAAAATGCCGGTTTGGCAACACTTTATTTTTCAAAATTGGATTCTGATAGTTGGTCAACACCCGAAGTGATTGCTTCTGGCGCAGACTGGTTTATAAACTGGGCCGATTATCCTCAGATAGCTAAAAATGGAGAAAACTATATTGCACATTTTCTTCAAAAGTCAGACACAGCTACTTTTGCTTATGACGTGATAATCACTCAAAAGAAAGAAAAAGACTCCTGGTCAAAACCTTTAAAAATTCATAGCGATACTACAAAAACGGAACACGGTTTTGTTTCTTATATACCTTTTGGTAATAGTCAATTCCTGGTAAATTGGCTGGATGGAAGAAATACAACCGGAGGAAGTCATTCCCATGGTGCTGGAGCAATGTCTTTACGCTCGGCAATTGTAAATCCTGATGGAAGCCTGGAAAGTGAACTTTTAATTGATGACAGGGTTTGTGATTGTTGTCAGACTTCATCTGCAATGACTGCAAATGGTCCTGTTGTGGTTTATAGAGATCGTTTAGAGGGTGAAGTAAGGGATATCTCCATAGTGAGATTAGAAGAAGGTATTTGGTCAACACCTGTTTCTGTTCACAATGATAATTGGCAAATACACGGGTGCCCTGTCAACGGACCCAGAGTTGATGCGATTGATAATGTTGTTGCCGTGGCTTGGTTTACTGCAGCAGAGGATGAAAGCAAAGTAAACCTGGCTTTTTCAACAAATAACGGAGCTGATTTTAACAAACCGATGAGGTTAGATTCTGGAAACCCAATAGGTCGAGTAGATGTGGCTCTGATCGATACTCAAAATGCGGTGGTTTCCTGGATGGAAGTTGTGGATGATTCTACATATATTAAGTTTAGAAATGTAACATTAAACGGTGAATTAGGTGAAATTAAAACACTTACAAATACTTCAGAATCCAGGGGATCGGGTTTTCCGCAAATGGTCGTTTTTAATAATGAAATTTATTTCGCCTGGACATTATTTAAAAACGAAATAAAACATATTAAAACGACACGCTTTTCAATAAATGATTTTGAAAATTAAGTGGTATGCAAAAACTGCTCATTATTGGATATAACTGGCCCGAGCCAAAAACTACCGGGGCAGGGGTAAGAATGATGGAGCTTATTCAAGCTTTTTTAAAGTATAAATATCAAATCACTTTTGTTTCAGCTGCTGAAAAAACAGTCCATTCTGAAGATTTAACTAAACTCGGAATTCAAGAACTGTCAGTACAACTCAATAATGCTGCATTTGATGATTTTATAAAAACACTCAACCCTGATGTGGTTTTATTTGATCGATTCTATTCTGAAGAGCAGTTTGGTTGGCGAATAACTGAACACTGCCCTGATGCAATCAAAATTTTAGATACGGAGGATTTGCACTTTCTAAGATTTGCAAGAGAAAAAGCATTAAAAGATACTATTCCTTTAAATTATAAAAACTCTGATATCACATTACGCGAAATTGCAAGCATTTACCGTTGTGATTTATCTTTGATTATTTCAAGTTTTGAGATGGAACTATTGATACAGGAATTTAAAATTGAAGACACTCTTTTATACTATTTACCCTTCATCCCCAAGCCAATTAAAAAGGAATCCTTGCCGGGTTTTCATAAACGAAATCATTTTATTTTTATCGGAAACTATAGGCATCGCCCAAATGTTGATGCGGTCTTGCAATTGAAAAAAAGTATTTGGCCACTAATTTCTAAAAAACTGCCAAATGCCGAGTTATATTGCTTCGGTGCATATGCAGGGCCACAAATTAACCAACTACACAAACCGGAAGACCGATTCCATATTGCCGGTTGGACTAAGGATGCACAACATGTATTTCAAAACGCAAGAGTCTTAGTGGCACCTTTGCGATTTGGCGCCGGTTTAAAGGGAAAATTAATGGACGCGATGCAATATGGAACTCCTTTTGTTACATCAACAATAGGAATTGAAGGGCTTGATGATAAGAT
>NZ_CAXBAN010000399.1:0-2316 GCF_963973675.1 uncultured Planktosalinus sp.
CATTCATGAAATGTATGGTCGCTATTTTAAAGAAGATTTACGGCCTCAGTTTCATATGGTCAAAGAGTTTCCGCTTGCGGGCAAACCTCCTGTAATGACCCACCTTTTTTACAACCAAAATAAAGAGTTGATCATCAGTTGTAAAGGGGCTTTGGAAGGGGTATTAAAACTCTGTGATTTAGAAGAGAATGAAAAGCAACGCATTTTAGAAAAGGGTGCAGCTTACGCTAAAAATGGCTTGCGTGTTTTAGGTGTTGCCAAAGGAATTTGGGACACAGAGACCTTGCCCGAAACACAGGAAGAAACCCCTTTTACATTTTTAGGAATCATCACCTTCTATGATCCACCGGCAGAGAATATAAAAAAGGTAATAAGTGATTTTTATGATTCCAACGTTGCAGTTAAAATGATTACAGGGGACTTTGCTGCTACTGCACAGGCAATAGCCTCTCAGGTGGGAATTAAAAGTAATCAGGTACTTACCGGTGACGAAATCAACAGCCTTGAAGGTAAAGCATTGTTGGAAGCAGTGAAAAACACCTCTGTGTTTGCCAGAGTTGCTCCGGAAACCAAACTTAAAATCATTGAAGCATTAAAAGAGGGAGGTGAAGTGGTTTCTATGACCGGTGATGGTGTGAATGATGCACCTGCTTTAAAAGCAGCACATATTGGTATTGCCATGGGCAAGCGCGGATCAGATGTGGCAAAAGCTGCAGCAGGTTTGGTACTTTCAGGCGATGATTTATCCAAAATGGTCGATGCAATTTTTCTGGGAAGAAGAATTCATATCAACCTTTCTAAAGCAATTCGGTACATCATTTCTATTCACGTTCCTATTATTTTACTGGTGATCTTTCCCATATTTTTTGGCTGGCTACCCTCAATGTTGCTCACACCCATTCATGTTATATTTCTGGAGTTGATCATGGGGCCTACTTGTTCCATTATTTATGAAAACGAACCGGTTCCCAATCAGGAAATGAAAACACCCACAAAATCAGGAAATGATAATCTGCTGGAATCATCACAACTGGCAATCAGTATCCTTCAGGGAGTTGTTATTGCCTTGGGTTGTCTTGGAATGGGCTATTATATCTTTACCAAAGGAGCAGACGAACAGACAGTGCGGTCTTATATATTTTCAACACTACTGCTTTCAAATATTTTCCTTACCCTGTTTAATCGTTCATTTACTGCAACAGTTTGGCAAACATTGAAATGGAAAAACATATGGATTCACATTATTTTGTCTTTCTCCATATTGGTTTTGATTGTTATTCACACCATCCCGGCAGCGCAATCCCTTTTTGAGGTCACCCCGCTTTCGCTTACAGAATTGTTACTACCATTTCTTGTTGCTTTTGTCTCCACATGTTGGATGGAGGTTGTTATTTATTTAAAGCAGGTCAACGCCAAACGGACACAAAGCGTAAGAGTTAACCCGTAAAGTACCAAAATTTCAGGCACCAATCACTCAAAAACTCAAATTTTGAACCTTGAAACCGTCACCGGTCATTTTAAAACATTAAGATTCATTAAGTCAAGTTAAGCAAACACAGCCTACAAGCCAACTGACCACTACCACTGAACACATCGGTCACCCGTCATCCGTCATCAAGCCCTAATTATGCCCCACACCACAACAATGGTGTTCCATAAAGCTGTTGGTGTCTTCGTGCCAGGGAAAAGCAGCATTGTATTTATTGTGTTCCCAGTAAAACTGTTTGCGTTCCTTGGGGTGGTTGCCCACTTCATTCATAGTATTACTGTCATACAACCGGCCGTTGACCATGGTATAAAGTAAGCTGTTAGTGTTTTGAATATCTTCTAACGGGTTCTTTTCCAGTACCAGTAAATCGGCCATCTTGCCTACTTTCAATGAACCGATGTCCTGACCTGCACCAATGTATTGTGCCGGATGAATGGTGGCGGTTTTTAAAGCTTCCAGATTGCTCATGCCACCTTGTTGTATGCTCCACAATTCCCAGTGAGCACCTAATCCCTGAAGTTGACCGTGTGCGCCCATATTGACTTTTACGCCTTGCTCTGAAAGTGCAGTGGCTGTTTTTGAGGTAAGGATATGACTGTTTTCATATTCTTCATCGGGAATCATCATTCGGTGTCGCGAGCGGGAATCAATGATGGCACGTGGTGTAAACTGCAAAAGTTTTTCATTTTCCCAAACATTGCTTTTCTGATACCAGTAATACTCCGCATTGAGACCGCCGTAGTTGACCAAAAGAGTGGGCGTATACCCCACTTCACTGGCACCCCAAAGTTCGAGCACATCTTTATAAACCGGAGCCACCGGAATGT
>NZ_CAXBAN010000400.1:0-2312 GCF_963973675.1 uncultured Planktosalinus sp.
TTGTAATTTTACCTTTAAACAGACTTTAAACCATGACAGCAATAAAAAAAGTTAAACAACTCGGATTTCACTGGGAAACACAAGACCCTTTTTTATTTTGTGCTTACCACAAAGATCAATTTCCCAAAGGCAATGAGCATTTAGGTCCTGACCCTGAACTGCTTCAGGGCAGACCCATTGGTCAGGATTTTACTTTAAAAAACGGTTGGCGCATGTATCACGGACAACGAGTGCCCGGTTTTCCGGCTCACCCTCATAGTGGCTTTGAAACAGTAACTTTGGTTGAACAAGGTTTTGCAGATCACAGCGATTCGCTGGGTGCCGCAGGGCGTTTTGGAAACGGCGATGTGCAATGGATGACCGCCGGTAAAGGAGTGATGCATTGTGAGATGTTTCCATTATTGAACCAAGAAAAAGAAAATCCCTTTTTGTTATTTCAGCTATGGCTTAATCTCCCTAAGAAAAGTAAGGGAGTAGACCCCTATTTCAGAATGCTATGGAATGAAGAAATTCCCGTTGTTAATGAAAAGGGGGTTCAATTGAAAATTGTGGCCGGTTCTTACAAAGGCACAAAAGCAGCAGCACCAACTCCCAATTCATGGGCGGCAGAAGACATAAATGAAGTTGCTATTTGGACCATTAAAATGGAAGCCGGTGCCAAATTGGAAATCCCTACAGCTTCTGATGGAACTAACAGAACACTTTTCTTTTACAACGGAAATGAGATTGAAACAGAAGGGTTCACTATTCCAAAAGAACATTCTTTGGATTTAATTCCAACTGAATCTATCACAATTAAAAATGGTGATACTCCTGCTGAGTTATTATTCCTTCAAGGCAAACCCATTGGAGAACCGGTAGTGCAACAAGGACCTTTTGTAGCCAATTCTCATCAGGGAATTCAGGAAGCAATTTCTCAGTATCAAAAAGATCAGTTTGGGGGGTGGCCCTGGGAGAGCTATGAAAATGTACACGCTGCTAACAAAGGACGTTTTGCTGTTCACGCTGATGGACGTGAGGAAGTGAAATCTTGATTTAAATTTTTGATAATTACTTAGTTGCCATTTCAGCGCACTTCTCCCCATCAATGGCTGCCGAAACAATTCCTCCCGCATAACCTGCGCCCTCCCCACAGGGATACAATCCTTTGATTTGAATGTGTTCTAAAGTAAGTGGGTTTCTGGGAATTCGCACCGGTGAAGAAGTGCGCGACTCAGTGGCGTGTACCACAGCCTCATTGGTAAAATAGCCTTTCATGCTCTTATTGAATTCCACAAACCCTTTTTGAAGTCGGGAATAAATAAACTGGGGTAAAACACTTCCCAATTCCACAGAATTCACTCCGGGTTTATAGGAAGTTACAGGCAAATCGTTTGATAATTTACCCTCACTAAAATCCACCATCCGTTGTGCGGGAGCGGTTTGTGTCTTGCCTCCCTCCAACCAGGCTTTTTGTTCAACCTGCTGCTGAAAATACATGGCGGCCAAAGGCGAATCACCAAATGTTTTAAAGTCTTTAGGTCCCACTTCTACTACAATCCCTGAATTGGCCGTAGCCTGATCGCGTTTACTGGGTGACCAACCATTGGTAACCACCTCTCCGGGTGAAGTGGCACAAGGTGCTATAATTCCACCAGGACACATACAAAATGAATAGACCCCTCTCCCATCCACTTGCCTTACGATACTATACGGGGCCGGTGGTAAAAACGCACCACGATAGTCACATTTATACTGTATGCTGTCTATCAGCTCTTGTGGATGTTCAACTCGCACACCTAAAGCAAAAGGCTTGGCTTCAATGGCAATACCTTTACGATGCAACAACTCAAACATATCACGAGCAGAATGACCGGTTGCCAGAATGAGCTTTTTCGTTTCCAATCGATTCCCATTTTGAAGCAAAACACCTTCAACAGCAGCGTTTGTTAGCAAAATATCCACCACCCGACTGTTAAAGTGAACCTCACCTCCAAAAGTTTCAATAGTTGCTGTTATTTCCTGAATAATCCCCGGAAGTTTGTTGGTTCCAATATGTGGATGGGCATCCACTAAAATTTGTTTGGTTGCTCCAAAGGCTACCAACAACTCCAGTATGCGTTGTACATCACCCCTCTTTTTACTTCGTGTATAGAGCTTTCCGTCAGAATAGGTGCCGGCACCCCCTTCTCCAAAACAATAATTGGAATCTTCATTGACTACATGTTCAATGTTTAGCTTTTTTAAATCACGACGGCGTGCCCGAACGTCTTTGCCTCTTTCAATGACAATTGGTTTCTTTCCCATTTCAATACACCGAAGTGCAGCAAAGA
>NZ_CAXBAN010000401.1:0-2302 GCF_963973675.1 uncultured Planktosalinus sp.
CTGAAATATCATTGGGAGAAACTCCACTGATACGGGACGCCTGAGAAATTGTTGTGGGGCGGATTTTACTCAGCTTTTCTTTCGCTTCAAATGAAAGTGATTTAAGCTTTGAGTAATCAAAATCAATCGGAATTTTAATACCCTCAAGTCTGTTAAGCTTATCGGCATTGTTCTTTTCTTTGTCAATGTAGCCTGAATACTTTACTTGTATTTCTACTTGCTCTAATACCTCGTTGTCTAAATTGTTTTCATTAATGTAGGCTTCTACCTCCGGGATTTTTCGCATATCCTCTAATGTGATATTGGGTCTTGAAAAAACCTTAAACATTTTATCACTCTGTTTTACTAATGCAGAATCTTTTTCCTGAAGTATTGGGTTAATCTCTTCAACTGAGAAACTGGTTTCCTTAAAATAGTCAACAAATTCAGAAGATTTAATATGCTTCTCCTGCATTCTTTGCAATCTTGAATCTTTGGCTAATCCGATTTCAAATGCTTTTGGAGTGAGTCTAAAATCAGCATTGTCTTGTCGTAAAAGTGTTCTGTATTCAGCTCTGGAAGTAAACATTCTATAGGGTTCTTCGGTGCCTTTTGTGATTAAATCATCAATTAAAACACCTATATAAGCTTCATTACGTTTTAAAACAAACGGTTCTTTATCAAAAACTTTTAAATGCGCATTGATCCCTGCCATTAAGCCCTGAGAAGCTGCTTCTTCATAACCTGTTGTGCCATTGATTTGTCCGGCAAAATACAAGCCGTTAACTAGTTTGGTTTCTAGTGTATGTTTTAACTGTGTAGGCGGAAAATAATCATATTCGATTGCATAGCCGGGTCTGAAAAATTTTACATTTTCAAATCCCGCTACAGAGCGCAATGATTTAAATTGAATGTCTTCAGGTAAAGAAGTAGAAAAACCGTTAACATAATATTCAACAGTGTTCCAACCTTCGGGTTCAACAAAAAGTTGATGACGATCCTTATCTGAAAATCGATTGATTTTATCTTCAATAGAAGGACAATATCTTGGGCCTATACTTTGAATCCTGCCATTGAACATTGGCGACCTGTCAAAGCCCTCTTTAAGTAACTCATGAACCTGAGGGCTTGTATAAGTCATATAACAAGAACGTTGTTTGTTTAAAGGTTTGGTTTGATTTGAAAATGAAAATTTTTCTGGGACTGGATCACCGGGTTGTTCTTCCATCTTAGAAAAATTAAGTGAGCGGCCATCTACACGAGGGGGTGTCCCGGTTTTCATTCGACCGGATTCAAACCCTAGATTAACTAAATCCTCAGTTATGCCAGTTGATGCACGTTCGCCTGCACGGCCACCACCAAATTGTTTGTCTCCTATATGAATAAGTCCGTTTAAGAAGGTTCCATTTGTGAGAATTACAGTTTTAGCTTTTATTGTTATGCCAAGTCCTGTTTTAACGCCTTTTATTTGTTGATTATTTACAATTAATCCGGAAACCATGTCCTGATAAAAATCCAGATTTTGGGTTTGTTCAAGCATCAGTCTCCAGGTTTCTGCAAAGAGCATCCGGTCACTTTGAACTCTGGGACTCCACATAGCCGGTCCCTTAGATTTGTTCAGCATTTTAAACTGTATAGCAGATTTGTCTGAAACTATTCCGCTATATCCTCCCATTGCATCAATTTCGCGTACAATTTGACCCTTGGCAATTCCACCCATAGCAGGATTGCAAGACATCTGTGCTATATTTTGTAAGTTCATTGTTATCAAAAGGGTTTTTGAGCCCATGTTTGCAGCAGCAGCAGCAGCTTCAGAGCCCGCATGTCCTCCTCCAACAACTATAACATCATATTCATTTTTAAACATAAGAACAGTGAATATTTAAATGTTCCACGTGGAACAATGATTTTGTAAAAAGGGGCAAATATAAGTAACGTATTATTTAATAAGTTTGTTCATTAATAGTCTGTTTTACAGCTACTTATGCATTAAACGGTTGAAATATTGTACCGCACTATCTTCCTTTTGCCTCATCTCTAGTTTTTCAAGTTCAGTTTTATCTTTATATCCTAAAAGGTGTAAAACACCATGGATGATAACCCGTGCTAATTCATCTTCAAAAGTTGAATTGAATTCTTTTGCGTTTTCCCTTACCCTTTCAATAGAAATATAAATATCCCCGATGATTTCTTCGTCAACTGTATAATCAAAGCTAATGATGTCTGTTAAAGTGTCATGGTTTAAATATTGAATATTCAACTTGTGTAAGTATTCGTCATCGCAAAAAACATAACTAATTTCGCCTAATTTAAATCCTTCTTT
>NZ_CAXBAN010000402.1:0-2290 GCF_963973675.1 uncultured Planktosalinus sp.
AAAAGTTATGTTGCTCTTTTAGAAGATCTTAGTAATGCCAAAGACAAAGAATTACAGTCCAAAAAGGCTGAAATCAAATCATTGTTGACAGATGAGATTGTGAAGCGTTATTTTTATAAAGAGGGATTGTATGAATATCACGTTGCTAACAATCCTGAAATAAAAGAAGCTGTTGCTATCTTAAAAGATAAAAACCGCTATCTAAACATTTTTAAATAAAATGCATTCTTTTTTAAGTTTTTTTGAAGAAATGCCGCTCTGGTTGCGTCTGCTTTGGGTAGTCGGAGTTTTGGGAGTTTTTTGGATTTTAGAAGGGTATTATGCCCTTGTAAAAATCAATTATAAAAAATGGAAACACGCCGGTGTCAACTTTGCCTTCCTTTTTTTTACGATGATGATTAACGTAGGTTTTGGCGCACTTACGCTGGGAATATTTTATTGGATAGAAACTACACAGTTTGGTTTGTTAAATCTGGTTAATTTACCCATTTGGCTAGAATTAATAGTTGCGCTGCTTACATTAGATTTTATTGCTCAATATGGTGTACACTATTTGTTGCACAAGATAAAATGGATGTGGCGTTTGCATATTGTACATCACAGCGATACTAAGGTTGATGTAACCACGGGAACGAGACATCATCCGCTGGATTTTGTAATCAGGGAAACTTTTGCCCTTATTGCTGTATTAATTATGGGAATGCCTATTGCTTTCTATCTAGTGTACCGCATTTTAAGCGTGTTTTTTACTTATTTTACCCATGCCAATATAAATCTGGGTAAGATAGACAAATACATCAGCTATGTGTTTGTAACTCCCAATATGCACAAGTTTCACCACCACTGGGAAATGCCTTGGACAGACACCAACTTTGGAAATATGTTTTCTTTCTGGGACAGGATTTTTGGCACTTTTGTTTATGGTGATCCAAAAAAAGTGCGTTATGGACTTGATCTTGTTGATGATAGTACAGATGAAGATATCTTATATCAATTAAAAATTCCATTTGATAAACGAGTCAGGACAAAGGGGTAAATTATATTTTTTCCATACCAATGTGTGGAATTCCATCTTCCAGATAACCCTCACCCACTTCCTGATATCCGTGTGCATTATAGAAATTAACAAGATATTGTTGAGCTGAAAGATGAATTTTTGAGGTGTTGAAGTTCACTTCAACAGCATCATTTGCTGCTTTCATTAATTGGTGTCCATAACCAAATTTTCTTTGGTTTTCTTTAATAATAACTCTTCCGATACTTGCTTTTTCAAAATAATCGCCGGGACCAAAAAGTCTTGCATAAGCAACCAACGTGCCGTTTTTGTATGCAAAAAGATGAAGTGCTTTTTCATCTTTTCCGTCAATATCCTGATAGACACAATTTTGCTCTACCACAAATACCTCACTGCGTAGCTGAAGAATATCATACAATTCTTGTATAGTGAGTTGCGAATACTTTTTTAGCTTAAAATTCAACTTTATAGTTTGTTGTTGTTATTGGCAAAAATAAGTTTTTTTAAAAGAAATAATCTACCTTTATAAAGAGTAAACTTTCCAACTATGAAAAATTTTATCGTATTTCCGCTTTTACTATTGTTTGTTTTAGCCTCCTGTATTGACACTTCTAAAAATTATTTTACAGAAGAATCCTCAGAAATTGAGGTAATGCGAAAAATGATAAAAGACTATGAAGCCGGGGACTGGTCTTCTTACGCCACCCATTATGTGGATGATGCAAAAATCTATCACAACCGAGTTAACAGTGATCCAAGAACTGTTAATGAGTCAATAGAAGAGCATAAAACGTTCATTAACCAGATGAAAAATTATCAATATTCAACCACAGAAAACCAGACGTTTGAAATGATTATAGACAGCAAGGGAACTACTTGGGTTAGTTTTTGGGGTGTTTGGACCGGCACATTTACTGAAAGTGAAAATAAAACCGAAATTATTGTACACATAACATCAAAATTTGAAAATGGAAAAATTATTCAGGAACATATGTATTGGGACACAGCTCCATTTGTTATGGAATCAATTTGGGTAGATAATAAAATAGAAAAGGATAAGGGTTAATCTTGCACAATAATATCTTTACTTATTTCTTCTCTTTGATATTCAGGTTGTATTGTAATATGATTGATTCCAAAATCTTGAATCAAAAGTTCCTCCAGTTTTAAAAGAAGGCGGTCAAATTCAGAAATTTTCACATCTTTTTTAAATTCCAGATGTGCTTCTAAATGCACTTCATCTTCATTGAGCTGCCAGATGTGAATGTGGTGAAT
>NZ_CAXBAN010000403.1:0-2290 GCF_963973675.1 uncultured Planktosalinus sp.
TGAACTAACACAGCTTTTAATCAAAGAAGCAGGTGACACACCAGTGGCTCAAAGAACTGTGGCAGTTTACAAAAAATTATCAATGGGCAAACTTCAAGATGCAATTCAAGAAATATTGAAAAAATGGAATGAAGATGGAGGTCAAAACTGGGAAGCAGTGAATGCAGGATTACCAAACTTCCAATCATTGGCTTTAGAATGGCAGGACAACCAGTTAGACGGCCTCTATCTGGGTATGAATTATGGTGTTTATTACATTGATAACACCTTTGAAGAGTGGCAGGTGTTCAGTAATAATTTACCCAATGTAATTGTCAATGAATTGGAAATTAACTATTCTGAAAATAAAATATATGCTGCCACCTATGGCAGAGGCCTTTGGGTGTCGCCTGTTTATGACGGAGTTTTAAATTCAAACGAAATAGAAATTTTTAACTCTTTAAAAGCTTATCCTGTTCCAGCTAATGATTTCTTGAAAGTTGAGTGGAATGAAAATTATCTGTCAGAAATAAGAATTTTTGACAGTACTGGCAAATTGATTTTTTTTGAAAATGAAATCAATTTAACTAATACATTACAAATAAATGTCTCAGATTTTTCCACCGGTATTTATTTTTTAAGAGTTAATAATGAAAAGGGTATTTTTACAAAAAAAATAAGCATCAACTAGTTCAGTTCTCAATGGATTTTTCTTCAAAACTATTAGAAAATGCAGTCAATGAAATTTCTCAACTTCCAGGTATTGGTAAGAGAACTGCTTTAAGACTTGCTTTGCATTTGCTCAAACAACCAGAAGAAAATACACACGCTCTTACAGAGGCATTAAACAAACTTCGCAATAAAATTAATTTTTGTAAAAAGTGTCATAATATTTCAGATTCTGTATTGTGTGAAATTTGCCAAAATCCAAACCGAAATCAAGAAATTGTTTGTGTCGTTGAAGATGTGAGAGACGTTATGGCTATTGAAAATACCAGTCAGTTTAGAGGTGTTTATCACGTTTTGGGCGGAAAGATTTCTCCCATGGATGGTATAGGACCACACGACCTTACAATACTTGCTCTGGTTGAAAAAGTCAAAGCCGGAATTATTAAGGAATTAATTTTTGCCCTAAGCTCCACAATGGAGGGCGATACCACAAATTTTTATATCTTTAAGCAAATAGAACCTTACAAAATCACTACCACAACTATTGCAAGAGGAATAGCCGTTGGTGATGAGCTTGAGTTTGCCGATGAAGTCACCCTTGGAAGAAGTATTGTCAACAGAATACCTTTTGAAAACTCTTTAAAAGTTTAAAACAAAACAAAACTCCTGAATGCAATTATCTGTTATCATTCTCAATTACAATGTTTCTTACTTTTTAAGACAATGTGTGCTCACAGTTCAGGAAGCTTTGGTGGGAATTGAATCAGAAATTATTATTGTTGATAACAACTCATCAGATGATAGTTGTGAAATGATTAGAAAATATTTTCCAGACACAACACTCATTGAAAATAAGGATAATGTAGGCTTTAGTAAAGCAAACAATCAAGGGGTAGCAGTAGCAAAAGGCACCTATGTTTGTATTTTAAATCCAGATACGGCTGTTCCTAAAAATGTATTTAAAAAAATACTTGAATTTGCAGAAACTAAATCTGATATGGGTGCGCTGGGGGTTCGTTTGATTGATGGAACAGGAAATTTTTTGCCCGAGAGCAAAAGGAATGTGCCCAAGCCTAAAGTTGTTTTCAATAAAATCACCGGGATAAAATCAGCAAAAAATAGTTATTACGCTTCACAAATTAATGAAACTGATACCGGTGAAGTTTCAGTATTAGTAGGAGCATTTATGCTGTTAAAAAAGGAGGTTTATAAACAAGTTGGGGGTTTTGATGAAGATTATTTTATGTATGGAGAAGACATTGATCTCTCTTATAAACTGATTAAAGCCGGGTATAAAAATTATTATTTTGGTCAAGAAACTGTTTTACACTACAAAGGAGAAAGTACCACAAAAGATAAAACCTATTTAAAGCGATTTTATGGCGCTATGCATATTTTTTATAAAAAACATTTTCAATCAAATAGTTTTTTTAAATCAATGGTTTTTTTAGGTGTTACTATAGCTCAGTTTATAAATTTATTCCGGAGTTCATCATCTACTACCCCTTCAAACAATTCTGAAAACTACTTTCTTCTCAGTGATAACATTGGGTTTCTTAAAAAGTTAAGTAAAGCATCAGAATTAGAGCTGAAATCATTGTCTAAAAGTGCTGTTACAGACGAAAAAATATTTAATTCTTAC
>NZ_CAXBAN010000404.1:0-2289 GCF_963973675.1 uncultured Planktosalinus sp.
TCATTCATTTAATAATTAAGGGTTATTTGGTTGATTTAATTGGTTTTTGTCATCATTTTTGCTGAAGTGCAAAAATACCGCCTAAAGGGTATAACTTTTTCTTCTTTTATCCCGCATCCTATTCAGAGCTACAAAAATGAAATCCCTAGCCGAAGTTAGAAGATTGATTTAAGACGTAAATACATAAGATTATTTTTGCTGTATTTTGAGACTGTAAATTTTTGTCATCATTTTTGCGGAAGGAGTAAAAATGGGGTCAAAATTGAGTAGCCCATCACATTTTGCTAATCACAAATCCTCAATCTGCGTTGGGCTGTTGTCAATTTTATAATTTATGATTTTTTGGAAAAACCGGTGAATTGCTTTTTCGGTTGCACTTACTTTGACAAAATGATGGTCTTTGTATATACCGTATTCTTCGGCTTTGCCTTTGTAGGTATTTAATTTATAGTAAGGAATTACCAGGGCATAGCTTTCTAACAGCGACCTGAATCCCACTATAATCCCGTTGGGTCTCATTTCAATATTGCACACATTTCGGTTGTTGTCCAGAATGAGTAGGTTGTGAATTTCAAGGCTGGTGGAAGTAATGAAGAGTTTGGGTGAGCCCACGCCATTCATTTTGATACGTTCCGTCAATGGAAAAGGTTTTCCCACTTCAGCATCAATTTTTCTTTTTATTTCGGGATTGTTATAGGAGACGTTTACCAACATTTTATAAAAATACGAATTGTTCCGAATTTATTCGAATTTATTCGAGTTGATTTTATGGTGGCTGTTGTGAGTTGTTTGTGTGGACGAATGGGATTTTTAATAGGGTTAAAAAGGTATTTTTGCCCTATATTTGCAGGCTGAAAAAGGGCAACAACTATTCGCATATGGATTTACAACACACATTGGAGCATACAATTAAAGAGGCTTTTTTATCCTTGTATCAGGTTAACTTACCCGGGGTTGAGTTTCAAGCTACCCGAAAGGATTTTGAAGGGGATGTTACTGTAGTGACCTTTCCTATGCTGAGGTATGTAAAAATGAACCCTGAACAGTTGGGGCAGGATCTAGGTACTTACCTAGTGGCTCATATTCCTGAGGTGGCCGATTTTAATGTGGTGAAAGGTTTTTTAAATCTTGTGATTTCTGAAGGTTTTTATCTGGACTTTTTTAAGAGCATTTTAAACCAAGCCCATTTTGGCCATCGAGAGATTGCGCCGGGCACGAAGGCTGTGATGGTGGAATATGCTTCCCCCAATACCAATAAGCCACTCCATTTGGGGCATATCAGAAATGTGTTGCTGGGTTATTCGGTTGCTGAAATTTTAAAGGCCTCCGGAACTAAGGTTTATAAAACTCAGATTATCAATGACCGGGGTATTCATATTTGTAAGAGCATGCTGGCCTGGAAGAAATTTGGTCATGGAGAAACCCCTGAAATCACTGGTATCAAAGGTGATAAGCTGGTAGGGAATTATTATGTGAAGTTTGATCAGGAATATAAAAAAGAAGTAGCCTCTTTAGTTGAACAAGGAATGCTTGAATCCGAAGCTAAAAAGCAAGCGCCCTTATTGCTTGAAGCCCAACTGATGCTTCAACAATGGGAAAACGGAGATGAAGAAGTTGTACAGTTATGGAAGATGATGAACAGCTGGGTGTATGCAGGTTTTGAGGTGACTTATAAAAACATAGGTGTTGATTTCGATTCCTATTATTATGAAAGCGATACTTATTTATTGGGTAAAGATGTTGTGGCCCGTGGTCTGGAAATGGGCGTTTTTTATAAGAAAGAAGATGGCAGTGTTTGGATTGATTTGACAGATGAGGGTCTTGATGAAAAGATCGTGTTGCGCAGTGACGGAACGGCTGTTTATATGACCCAGGATATTGGTACTGCTATACAACGTGTTAAAGACTTCCCGGATATTGGTGGAATGGTTTATACTGTGGGGAACGAGCAGGATTATCATTTTAAAGTATTGTTTCTCATCCTTAAAAAGCTGGGCTACCAATGGGCTGAAAATCTTTTTCATTTGAGTTATGGTATGGTGGACTTACCCAGCGGTAAAATGAAAAGCCGTGAAGGGACCGTTGTTGATGCCGATGATTTGATTTCAGAAATGACCCAAACTGCTGCCCGAATATCTGAAGAATTGGGAAAGCTGGATGGATATACCAAAGCTGAGAAACAAGAACTATATTCTACTATCGGTCTGGGAGCGTTGAAGTATTACATTCTCAAAGTGGACCCCAAAAAACGGATTTTGTTTAGCCCTGAGGAATCAGTAGATTTTCAAG
>NZ_CAXBAN010000405.1:0-2274 GCF_963973675.1 uncultured Planktosalinus sp.
CACAAAATTTATAACTACGCGATTTGGAAATGTCTTAGGGTCCAATGGTTCCGTAATTCCGCATTTTAAGCGGCAAATTGCTAAAGGCGGTCCTGTAACAGTTACCCACCCCGATATCATAAGATATTTTATGACGATTCCTGAAGCCTGTCAACTTGTATTGCAAGCAGGAACTATGGGTAAAGGAGGTGAAATCTTTGTTTTTGATATGGGAGATCCTGTGCGTATAATGGATTTGGCTAAACGAATGATTCAACTTTCGGGCTTAATTCCCGGTGAGGATATTCAGGTTAAAGTTACCGGTTTGAGGCCCGGTGAAAAACTATTTGAAGAATTACTGGCTGATACTTCTTTGAATTTACCAACACACCACAATAAAATTATGGTTGCAAAAGATACCCCTCAAAACTTTAAAAAGATTTCACCACATTATGAAAAGATCATTAAAGCCGCTTTACGGGGAAGTGAGGAAGATGTAGTAAAACTGCTCAAAGGAATAGTACCCGAGTATAAAAGTGAAAATTCAAAGTTTCAGAACCTGGATGATTAATTTTCATCCATTGCGTGATACACATTTTGAACATCATCATCTTCTTCAATTTTTTCCAGGAGTTTTTCTACATCGGCTGCCTGATCTTCAGTGAGTTTTTTGGTAACCTGAGGAATTCTTTCAAAACCAGATGATAATATTTCGAGTTCGTTTTCTTCAAGGTATTTCTGGATGGCGCCAAAACTTTCAAAAGGAGCATAAATCAGGATGCCATCTTCGTCTTCAAAAACCTCTTCAACACCAAAGTCGATGAGTTCGAGCTCTAATTCTTCAAGGTCCAGTTCCGTTTTTTGAATTCTAAAATTACAGGTATGATCAAACATAAATGACACCGATCCGCTGGTACCCATGTTTCCGTCACATTTATTAAAATAGGAACGAATATTGGCAACGGTTCGTGTGTTGTTGTCTGTTGCGGTTTCAACCAAAATGGCAATTCCATGGGGGGCATACCCTTCGAAAAGCACTTCTTTATAGTCACCAAGATTTTTATCTGAAGCACGTTTTATGGCACGTTCAATATTGTCTTTGGGCATATTGACTGCCTTTGCGTTTTGAATAACGGCTCGTAAACGCGAATTAGTGTCAGGGTCAGGTCCCCCTTCTTTTACAGCCATTACAATGTCTTTTCCAATGCGTGTAAAGGCTTTTGACATAGCTGACCAGCGTTTCATCTTTCTTGCCTTCCTGAATTCAAATGCTCTTCCCATACTGTGATTTGTGTTCTAAAATTTAGAATTCAAAAATACTAATTCTACAAAACAATTAACTAATGATGCCATCAATTATTTGGGCTAACTGGAAATCTTTTTCCGTTAAACCACCTGCCTCATGTGAACTTAGAGAAATACTTAGTTTGTTGTAGACATTGCTCCAGTCAGGGTGGTGGTTTAAATTTTCTGCTTCAAAGGCAATACGGGTCATTACTGTAAAACAGTCTTTAAAATCTGAAAACTCAATGGTTGTATGAATGGCATTGTCACTATACTCCCAGTCTTCAATGTGTTTTAACTGTTCTTTGATTTGACTTTCTGATAATTTACTCATAATAATGTGGTTTTTAAAGTTGGAATGTTTTGATTAAGTGTAACTTCATTAATAACATCAAGCACACTGTATTTGTGTTCTTCAAGACTGTAGCTTTTTTTTGGGAGCACAGCCTCAAAGCGATCTGCGTTGGATTCATAAACCCTTTTAAAAAGAGGTCTGATGGAACCCAGTTTTTCTGAAATTTCTTCAAACAAATCACTGTGATGAATCAAATCAGTCGATCCACTATGAAAAATACCATATTTTGATTGATTGACCAAATAATGAAGCTGTTGTGATATTCGGGTATCTGTTGTTACATTCACAACTAAATCAGGATAGATTTCAAACACATCCTGAGTAGCAATGGCATATTTTAACTTTGTAATTTCTGGGGCATTCACTCCCAAAACAAGTGGCAACCTAACGATGGTGCATTGTTGTGGAGGAAGTTGTTTTAGTAATTTTTCAACAGTAAGGGCTAGTTTTCCTGACTTTGATACGGCAAATGCTTTGTCATTTTCCAAGGCCGGAAAATTTCTGATTCCATCAAACACTTTTACAGTTGAAATATAAAATAAACGACACCTTTTGGTGGTCAAAACATAGGAACAGAGTTTTTGATGCACTTTGAGTAAACTCGTATAGTTTCCTCCAAAGCAAGAAATGATTACTGAGGGCTAAGTGGTGTTTAA
>NZ_CAXBAN010000406.1:0-2265 GCF_963973675.1 uncultured Planktosalinus sp.
GCAGATGTATTAAAAAAGCATCCGGATATTTATGTTGTGTCTGATGAAATCTATGAGCATATTAATTTTGGAGACCGCCACACTTCCATAGCTGAATTCGCTGATATGTATAACCGAACAATTGTTGTAAATGGTGTTTCAAAAGCCTTTGCAATGACCGGCTGGCGAATTGGTTATATTGGTGCTCCTGACTGGATAGCTAAAGCTTGTAATAAAATTCAAGGGCAGATAACCAGTGGAGCCAATGCCATTGCTCAAATGGCGACCATTGCAGCTCTGGAAGCTTCACCTGATAAAATTCAATATATGGTAGACGCTTTTAAAAACAGGCGTACTTTAATACTTGAATTGTTGAATGAAGTTCCCGGTATGAAAACAAATACTCCTGAAGGTGCATTTTATGTCTTTCCGGATGTTTCAAGCTTTTTTGGAAAGACCATTCGTGGTAAACAGATCAACAACGCAGGTGACTTTTCATTACTACTTTTAGAAGAAGCGCTAGTAGCTACCGTTACCGGAGAAGCTTTTGGTGATCCCAACTGTATCCGGCTTTCTTACGCAGCTTCTGAATCAGAAATAAAAGAAGCCATCAAACGAATCAAAGAAGTTTTAAGCTAATTATAAACTTAGCTGAAATTCACCCAAAAAACATTTACCTGTTTCTCCAGAAAAATGGAGTCAATAATATCAGGACTGTAAATAGCTCAAGACGACCTACGAGCATTAAGAAGGAAGCCCACCATTTCCCCAATGCCGGTAGCATATCATATGAAAAAACGGGTCCTAACCCTCCAATGGCTGGCCCTACATTTCCTAAACTTGAGGCTGCCCCCCCTAAAGAAGTTTGAAAATCCAGACCAAGAAACGAAAAAACAGCTACTCCAATTATAAACATTAGAATGTAGAGAATAAAAAATGCAAGAATATTAAATACAATTGATTGAGGTATTGCTCTCTCATTGTATCGTACTGGAAGTACCGCATGGGCATGAAAAGCTCTTTTAAACTCCAGTATGCCATTTTTAATAGTTATCAAGTGTCTTACAATTTTCATCCCGCCCGAAGTGGAGCCTGCAGAACCTCCTAAAAACATTAAGCCAAAGAAGAACATGGTTAAAAAAGGCGTCCACAATGTGTAATCAGCAGTTACAAAACCTGTGGTGGTTACAATTGCCAGAACCTGAAATAATGCGTGCCTAATCGAAGCTTCAAGTCGGCCAAAAACTTCAGGGTGTGCTAATGATGAAATTGTAAAATCTGCCTGAAAATAAACGATTGTTGAAACAATGATTGTAAAAATTAAGATAAATACCCCGTATAATCTAAATTCTTCATCTCTAAATATTTTAGAAAATTTACCTTTAAAAGCAAAATAACTCAACACAAAATTAGTTCCGGCAAGAAACATAAAGAAAATTGTAATATATTGAATTACAGGTAAATGGTTCCAGTGAGCTAGACTGGCATTTTTTGTTGAAAACCCACCAGTACTTAAGGTTGACATAGAATGATTGATAGCATCAAAAAGTGACATCCCTGCAAGTTGTAGCAAAAGGGTTTGAATTAGGGTATATGAAAAATAAATCAGCCACAGTCTTTTAGCAGTGTCTGTAATTCGTGGATGTAGTTTGTCATTGCTTGGCCCCGGTGCTTCTGCAGCAAACAACTGCATACCGCCAATACCCAGTAATGGCAAAATGGCAATGGCTAGCACAATAATACCCATTCCGCCAATCCAGTGGGTTAAACTTCTCCAGAATAAAATACTTTCTGGAAGAACTTCAATGTTATTTAATATTGTAGCCCCAGTAGTTGTATATCCACTCATGGTTTCAAAAAAGGCATTAGTAAACCTTGGGATTGCATCAGTCATCACATAGGGTAAGGTGCCACTGAATGCCATAATTAGCCAACCAAATGTAACAATGATATAGCCGTCTCTTTTTTTGATTTCTTTTTTGTGAGTTTTTGTTAGAAAAAAAATAAATACGCCAACAAAAAGCGTTATAATTCCTGCTGAAAATATTCCGGCGGTTACCCCATCTTCATAATACAAACTTACAGCTGAAGCAATTAGCATAAAAAAACCGTTAAAAACCAACAGGACAGCCAGAAAATGACAGATAATTTTGAAGTTGAAACGTCTAGTAAAGCGGGTCATTTTAATTAAAATATTTTTCTACTTTGCTGATTGAGTGTGGCAAACAGCAAACAACTCCCCTCTCTTTTTTTACACACTCACTAACACAAACCCAATGGCAGACA